>DASTDR010000221.1:0-6896 GCA_035710265.1 Gemmatimonadales bacterium
AGTTCATGGCCGACAGTATGCTGACGCCGGCCAGGGCGCACTATCGGCGCGACGCTGAAAAACGCTGTAGGAAAAGGGGAAAGCGTGTAGGAATCGTCCTACAACACCGGAACTGCGTGACGAGTGATAGGTGATAGGTGATAGGTGCAAGAAGACTCCCCGCAAAGCAGGAAACCCTTATCACTTATCACTTATCACTTATCACGCCTCACCTCGACGGACCGCCCGGCTCGTCGAGCAGTTTGTGCTCGAGGGCGTAGCGGATCAGCTCCGCCTGGTTGGCGAGCCCCATCTTCTCCAGGATGCGGGTCTTGTGGGTGCTCACGGTCTTCACGGAGAGCGAGAGCTGTCTTGCGATCTCGCCCACCGTCGCTCCGTTCGCGATCAATTGGAATACCTGGTATTCCCGGTCGGAGAGCAGCGTGTGCGGCGGGGCGTTGGAGGCACGCCCGGCATCCAGCGCAAGGCGCTCCGCCGTCTCGGGACTGACGTAGGCGCCGCCGCCGGCGATACGGCGTATTGCCGCCACCAGTTCGTCAGCCGCGCTCTCCTTGCCGAGATAGCCCGATGCACCCGCCCGGATGGCACGCACCGCGTACTGCGCCTCGCTGTGCATGCTGAGCACCAGGATCCGGATACCCGGCTTCTCGGCTTTGACCAGCTTGATCAGCTCAATGCCGTTCCTGCCCGGCATGGACATGTCGAGAACCGCGACGTCGAATTCCTGCTCGCGCACCCTCGCGAGCGCCTCCTGCCCGTTGGTAGCCTCCCCCGCCACCCGGATGTCGCCGGTGTCGGCCAGGATCTCCCTCAACCCGGCCCTGACCACGGCGTGATCGTCGGCCAGCAGCACGCGAATCATGCCGCGCTCCCTTTACGGTACCGCTCCATGGGAACCACGATCTCGACCAGCATTCCGCCCTCCTCGAGCCGCGCGATGCGGGCACGGCCTCCGAGTGTATGGGCGCGCTCGCGGATTCCCATGACGCCATACGATTTCTTTCCCTCGGCAATTTCCGGGTCGAAGCCCTTGCCGTTGTCACGCACGGCCAGCACGAGGCTGTCGCGGTCGAGATGCAATTCGACCCGCGCTTCGGTGGCCTCGGCATGACGAACCACGTTGGTCAGCGCCTCCTGCGCCATGCGATAGAGCGAGGTGGTGAGCGGCTCTCCGAAATCGAACTCACCGGATCCGACGTCCAGGCTGACGAGAATGCCCGTGCGCTCCGACAGGTCATGCAGGAGGTGCTCCATCGCGGCAACCAGGCCCAGGTCATCCAGCATGACCGGGCGCAGATCGGCGGCAATGCGCCGCACTGCGGCGACCGTGGTGTCCACCAGCATCTTCATCTTCTCGGTCTACTCCAACAGCGGTGCCTGCTCCCGCGGCAGCCGCGAGGAAAGCCACGAGACGTCCATCTTGAGCGCCGTGAGCCACTGCGCCAGCTCGTCGTGCAGTTCGCGCGCGATGCGCAGGCGCTCGGCCTCGCGCACTTCGTGCATCGTGCTCGACAGCTCGCGCAGCTCCCGGTGGGAGCGTTCCTGCGCCTCCTGGGCGCGCCGGCGTTCCGTGACGTCGCGCAGGATCACCGTGTAGAGCTTGTGGCCCTCGACGGTAACCTGGGATATCGACGCATCGATCGGAAACTCTTCTCCGTTCGCGCGAAGGCCGAACAGCTCTAGCTGCGCTCCCATCATGCGCGTGGTGACCCGCGTCGCCCCGAAATGCTCGACATGTCCCCTATGCGCCGCGCGAAAGCGTTCGGGAATGAAGCGATCGAGCGGCTTGCCGATGGCCTGTCCGGCCGGGCAGCGGAAGATCTTTTCGGCGGCCTCGTTGAACATCACGATGCGCTGCTCGTGGTCTATCGTGACGACGGCATCCATCGCCGACTGGATGATGCCGAGCAGTCGCTCGCTGGCAGCGCGCAGTTCCTGGTAGGAGCGCTGCAGCGCGACTTCCCCCGCCTTGCGTTCGGTGACATCGCGCAGTATTACCGTATAGTACTTGCCGCCCTCGGCGGTAACCTGCGAGATCGAGGCGTCGATCGGGAACTCTTCGCCGTCGGCGCGCAATCCGTACAGGTGCAGCCGCTCGCCCATGACCCGGGTGGTCGTGCCGGTCCTGCCGAATCGCTCGATGTGCCCATGATGCGTCCCGCGGAACCGCTCCGGGATGAAGCGGTCGAGCGGGCCGCCCATCGCCAGCGCCGCCGGGCAGCGGAATATTTTTTCGGCTGCCTTGTTGAACAGCACGATTCTTTGGTTTTCGTCGACGGTAATGATGGCATCCATCGCCGACGCGACGATTCCATCGAGCGGGAAATCGCGCTTGCCTGGCGCTGCGGCGGCGCGAGCCGGCTGCGGTCGTTTGCGTAGGGTCACGCCACCAGTATACCGAACGCTCCATTTCGCCGGAACGAACGTGACGCCGCCGGTATCGGCGGCGCCGAGGGGCACTTGCGGCGATGCCGGGAGATGGCGCCCGGCAGCTACTGCGCGGCGCGGCGATGCGCCGGAATCAGCTTGTTCAGGGCAAGATGCTCGAGCAGCTCGGGCGGAGTGAGATGCGTGTAGTCCTTCGCGAGCTCCTTCAACTCGATGCCCCGATGCAGGGCCTTGCGTAGCGCCTCGCGCATCAAGCCCAGCAACTGCGGCTCCGCGACCAGCACGACGGTACCCTGTTCCCAGCCCTTGGTGAGATCCGCGGCCTGGCGGGTGATCTCCATGGCGAATCGCCGGTCGAGCTCGCCACGGTGCCGCTCCCGCTGCGCCCCCATCGGGTGAACCGGGCCGGACCCGCGGTCGGAGTTGGTCTCCGTGCGCACCTTCCCGGTCACGCTCTCGCCGCGAGACTTGAGGTCCGTATTGTTCTTCAGCACCGTGCGCTCGACGAGCGCCAGCCTGACGCGCGGCGATTCGAGTTCCTCGACGCCGAGGAAGCGGGAAACCCCACCGTCGGCCACGATGATGCAGGTCCTATTCATCCAGCCCTCCTTCCGGAGCGGCGCCCCGCACGCGCAGGCGGTGCGTCTTGTCCGCGCGCTGCCCGCGTTCGGCGTGCTCGATTATCTGCCGGCGGGCCGCCTGAAATGCATCGCGCAAGGCAACGTAGATGTCCTCGGCATGGTCGCGATTCACCACGATTTCCCCGGCCGGAAACCGGATATCGAGCTTCACGTTGAAGTGATTGCCGCTGTGCTTGTGGTGATGAGGGGCCTCCAGCGTGACATTGAACGAGGTAATCCTCGGGTGGATGCGCTCCAGCCCGGCCATCTGCCTGCGGATGCGCGACTCCAGCGCCGCCGAATGCGGCATGTCCCTCACGGTAATCTGCAGCTGGGCCGCCATGGTCATCGCCTCGCCGCCGACTCGTTCGACTGCTCGCGCGCCACGATCTTGGCGATCTCGTTCAACTCGTCGGCGAGCACTTCCAGCACGTCGTCAATCGTGATGATGCCGACGAGCTGCCCGTCGCCTCCGACGATCGGCAGGCGTCTCACGCCCTTGAAGCGCATGATCTCGGTGGTCTCCTGCAGGCTCCCGTTCTCGCGCCCGACGACCAGCTCCGATGACATGATGTCGCCGACCGTAATCGTCGCCGGATCGAGCCCGGGGGCGATGACCTCGACGATGATGTCGCGGTCGGTCACGATGCCGGCGGGCGTCCGCCTGCCGCCGTTCATCTGCTCCACCACGACCAGGCAGCCGACGTGACCGTGCCGCATCAGCTTCGCCGCCGCGGCAATTGTGGTCTCCCGTGTCGTGAACGCGACGTCCCGGTTGCAGATAGAAGCAATAGTGGTCATCTCGACCTCCTTCCGTTCCAGTGTCCCAATACCGTTCAATTGAAGCGGTCTGCGTCTGTAGCCTCGTTTCTCAGCCGCTCGAAATCCTGCAGTATGGACGCGTATTCCGCTGCATTCTCGTCACGGTCGGAGAACAGATCCGGCGCCTGCAGCAACCGCGTCCGCAGCGCTGCCTGCATCTGCGCCTCGGCGACTCGCGCGGCCCTGCTGCCGGCGACCCGTGCATGCCGATCTACTGGAAACTTCATCGCGCGCCTCCTCTCCGACAATCACGCTTCGATGATACGAAGCGCCGGCAGAAGTCGCTTGATCTGGATCAAGCTGGGAGTATCGAGAAGCGCCGGAATTCCATGGCCTCCCTGGCCCGGTGCCTCACCGTTAACCTGCCGCCATGCGCTGCCGCACGACGACTTTGCGCAGCCCTTCCAGCGCTCCTGGCGCTGGCTGGGGTGTTGCCTGTCGCGACCGGCGTTACATGTCCATGTCGCCCATGGCGCGCGGCTGCGCCGAAGGCTGCTCGGGAATCCTCGCGATCATGCAATCGGTCGTCAGCATGAGACCGGCGATGGACGCGGCGTTCTGCAGCGCCGTCCGCGTCACCTTGCAGGGATCGAGGATGCCCATCTGGAGCATGTCCCCGTACTGGCCGGTCAGCGCGTTGTAACCGAAGCCGTCCTTCCCCTCGACGACGCGGTTCAGCACCACCGAAGGCTCCTCGCCGCCATTCGCAACGAGTTGGCGCAGCGGCTCCTCGAGCGCGCGCAGGACGATGCGGATGCCGGCGTCCTGGTCGGGATTGTCCCCGCGCAATTCTCCGAGCAGCATGCGCGCGCGCAGCAGCGCCACGCCGCCGCCCGGCAATACACCCTCCTCGACCGCGGCATGCGTGGCGTGCAGGGCATCCTCGACCCGGGCCTTTCGTTCCTTCATCTCCGTCTCGGTCGCGGCGCCGACCTTCACCACGGCGACACCGCCGGCGAGCTTGGCCGCCCGCTCCTGCAATTTCTCGCGATCGTAATCGCTGGTCGCATCCTTGATCTGCTGCCGGATTTCGGCGACGCGCGCCTGGATCTTCGCCGGGTCGCCCGCGCCGCCGATGAGGGTCGTGTTGTCCTTGTCGATCTCCACGCGTTTCACGCGTCCCAGCTGCGCTAGATCCACGCGCTCCAGCGTCAGGCCGGCCTCTTCGGCCACGACCTGCCCCCCGGTCAGCACCGCGATGTCGTCCAGCATGGCCTTGCGCCGGTCGCCGAACCCGGGCGCCTTGACGGCGCAGGTCTTCAGCACGCCGCGCAGCGTGTTGACCACCAGCGTCGCCAGCGCCTCGCCCTCGACTTCCTCGGCGATGACCAGCAGGGGTTTCCCGGCCTTGGCGATCTGCTCCAGGACCGGCAGCAGGTCCTTGACCGCGGCGATCTTCCGGTCGTGGATGAGGAGATAGACGTCCTCGAGAATCACGCTGTGCTTCTCGGCCGAGTTGATGAAATACGGGGACAGGTAGCCGCGGTCGAACCGCATACCTTCGACCACCTCGAGTTCACTCTCCAGCCCGGAGCCGTCCTCGACAGTGATGACGCCCTCCTTGCCGACTTTTTCCATTGCGTTGGCGACGATCTCGCCGATGACGCGGTCGGAGTTGGCAGAGATCGTCGCGACCTGCGCGATCTCGGTGCGGCTCGCGCAGGGCCTGGCCAGGCGCTTCAGTTCCGACACCACGGACACGACCGCCTGGTCGATCCCGCGCTTGAGATCCATCGGGTTCATGCCGGCGGCCACGTACTTCATTCCCTCGGTGACGATGCCGTGGGCCAGCAGCGTCGCCGTGGTCGTACCGTCGCCCGCGACGTCGGACGTCTTGCTCGCCACTTCCCTGACCATCTGCGCGCCCATATTCTCGAACGGGTCTTCCAGCTCGATTTCCTTCGCGACCACGACGCCCGAGTTGATGATGGCGGGCGCGCCGTAGGGGCGCTCCAGCACGACCGTGCGGGCCTTGGGCCCCAACGTGGCGCGTACCGCATTGGCGAGGATGTTCATCCCCGCCACCATCTTCGCGTGCGCCTCGTTGTGAAACAGGAGTCTCTTGGCTGTCATATATCCTCGCCGCGGTCTATTGCCCGGCGTGAAGATGATCCCGTATTGCCGGGCCCCCGGGTTTGATGTAGGTCAAGCCCGCCGGGCACGGGCGCACCGGGCCGCTCGCCGGGGCGGGTCAGGTGGACAGGGCCTGAAGCGCCTCGACGTGGGGCAAGCCCACGGCCTCGGCGACCTCGCGGCGCGTCACCGCGCCACGGTAGACGTTCAGCCCGTTGCGCAGATGCTCGTTCTCGCGCAGGGCCCGCGCAATGCCGCGATCGGCAAGCTCGATCACGAACGGAAGCGTGGCGTGGTTGAGCGCGCAGGCCGAGGTGCGCGGTACCGCGCCCGGCATGTTGGCGACGCAGTAATGCAGGATGCCGTCCACCACGTACACCGGGTCCGAGTGGGTGGTCGGGCGCGAGGTCTCGAAGCATCCGCCCTGGTCGATCGAGACGTCCACGATCACCGCGCCCGGTTTCATCCCGGCCAGCATCGCACGCGTGACCAGTTTCGGCGCGAGCGCGCCGGGCACCAGGGCTGCGCTGATGACGGCATCCGCCCCGCTCAGTTCCCGTTCGATCGCTCCGGGTGACGAGACCACGGTCCGCAGGCTCGGGCCGAGATCGGAGGAAAGGCGCCACAGTGAGCCGGCCGACTGCCCCAACACGGTCACATCGGCACCCATGCCGATGCCGACCCGGGCGGCATTGGAACCGACGACGCCGGAGCCCAGCACCAGGATCCGCGCCGGCGGCACGCCAGTCGCGCCGGATATCAGCACGCCGCGGCCCCCGTGCGGCCGCTCCAGATAGTGCGCGGCGACCTGGACCGCCATGCGGCCC
This sequence comes from Gemmatimonadales bacterium, assembly GCA_035710265.1. Lineage (GTDB taxonomy): Bacteria > Gemmatimonadota > Gemmatimonadetes > Gemmatimonadales > GWC2-71-9 > 20CM-2-65-7. The sequence goes on from DASTDR010000221.1 coordinate 6,731, forward strand.
GCCACTTCCGACATCGGCGCGAGCAGCGGCAGGCCGCCACCGGCGGCGGTGACGGTCTCGTACGCAATGGCGATCGCGCCGCTTCCGACCAGATCGCGGGCCTGCTCCGTGTCCGGCGCCAGGTGGAGGTAGGTGAAGATCGCCTGTCCCGGACGCAGGCGCGCCC
>DASTDR010000222.1:0-2087 GCA_035710265.1 Gemmatimonadales bacterium
CGCGCGACCGGCATGCGGTGGTCCCACGCGAGCTCGGCGCCAAGCACGGCACGCGCGGCGCGGCGCGCGGCCAGGTGGCCGAACACGCGTACGATGCCCAGCGTCCGTTTCACCGCGCGGCGCGCGGCGCGGCGCCCCGCATCGGCGAACACCAGATCGGCGTCGGGCCGCCGGCCCACGAGCCGCAGCAGCGCCTCGACGTGCGCGTCCTCGACGCGCGCATCCTTACGCACGAGCTCCTCGAACTCGGTGAGCTGCATCTGGACGGTAGGCGAGAGCCCGAGCCGCTTGACCAGCAGCTCGTCGGCGAACTCCGTGAGCCCGTCTTCAACGGGCGTATCGAGATTCTTGACCGCCTCGAGGACGGCGAGCGGGACGATGCTGTGCACCACTGAGCGCGAAACGTAGCATGGCCTCCCCCATTGCGGAACTCACGTTCCGGCATGAGCCTTCAACGGAACTGGTATGACCAACGCCACTCCGGACCTCAAACGTGAGAGCTTCGAGCGCGAGGCGCTCGTGCACCTCGACGTGCTGTACCGCGTCGCATTGCGGCTGACGGCAAATCCGTCCGACGCGGACGACCTGGTGCAGGAGACCATGCTGAAGGCCTACCGGGCCTGGGACCAGTACGAGCAGGGACCCAACGCGAAGGCTTGGCTGCTCACCATTCTGAGGCACGCCTTCATTAATGAATACCGCAGGCGCACCCGGCACCCCGAAACCGTGGACGTCGACAGCATCGAGCCGTTCGCGGTGTTCTCCGAAGTGCAGGACGAGGACCCGCAGGGGGCATTCTTCGACCGGATCGTGGACGACGAGGTGCTCCGGGCGATCGACCAGCTTCCGGAAGCGTTCCGCGAGACGCTGGTCCTGAGCGATGTCGAAGGCCTGTCGTACCAGGAGATCGCCGGGATTCTCGAGGTCCCGATCGGGACCGTGAAGTCGCGCCTGTTTCGTGCCCGGCAGCTGCTCCAGGGCAAGCTCTACGATTACGCCGTCGAGATGGGATATATCAAAGGAAGTCCCGCATGAACTGCCGCGAGTGCGTCGAACACCTGTATGAGTTCCTGGACCGCGAGCTGACGCCCGAGCTCGAGCGGGAGATCCGGGACCACCTCGAGGACTGCCCGCCGTGCAGCGAGCAGTACGATTTCGAGGAGCTGTTCAAGAAATTCCTCCGGGCACGCTGCCGCACCCAGGGGGCGCCGGCGGACCTGAAGAAGCGGGTGTTGCGCGAATTGTTCGGCGAGTGAAATGGCTGACGCGGCGCGGCACCGTCGCGGCGCTCGCGGTGGGTCTGGCGACACTCTCTGGATTCGGATGGCGAGGACTCGGGCTGCTCCTCGCCTTTTTCATTTCGGGGAGTCTGCTGACTGCGGCGGCGAAGGGCAGCGAGAAAGGCGGCGGCGGCGGGCGGCGAAATGCGCGTCAGGTCATCGCGAACGGAGGCGTTGCCGCGCTGGCTGCGTTGGCGGGAAGCTGGGTGTGGTTCGCCGGCGCGCTGGCCGCGGCCAACGCCGATACCTGGGCGACCGAAATCGGCAGCCACTCTCCCTCCCGGCCGCGACTGATTACGAACGGACAGCCCGTTCCCGCGGGCACGGATGGGGGTATCACGCTGCTGGGAACGGCGGGCGGCATCGCCGGCGCTCTCTTCATGGCCGCCCTCGCGACACTCCTGGCTCCCGGGGGGGGCGAATCTTTCGTGACGGTGGCGCTCGCCGGGATTGCGGGCATGTTAGTCGACTCTCTGCTCGGCGCGACTCTCCAAGGAAGGCTCACGTGGCTGGACAACGACGCGGTGAATCTGGCGGCGACGGCCGCGGGGGCGGGCGCCGCCCCGCTCTTTGGGATGCTGTCGTAGTCGGCGCGGGCCCCGCTGGCTCGGCCACCGCGCTGCTGCTCGCCCGCGCAGGGGCCAGGGTGCTGCTGCTCGACCGTGCCCGCTTCCCCCGCGAAAAGCCCTGCTCGGAATACCTGAGTCCCGAATCGACCCGCGTGCTCGAACGCCTCGGGCCCGATGTGCTCGCGGCGGTCGCCGGCGCCGCACCCGCGCGCCTCACCGGGATGAAAGTCGTGGCGCC
>DASTDR010000223.1:0-3726 GCA_035710265.1 Gemmatimonadales bacterium
CGCGATCTCGAACCAGTCGCCCGCATATCGATCCAGATCGACGAACGGAACCGTGCGAACCGGCGCCGGCGGCTGCGCGCGCGCGGTGGACTGCAGCGTCGCCGCGGCGGCAAGCGCCACCGCCGCTGTTGCCCACCGGGACGTTGCCGGGCGGCGCGCGCGGCCGACGCTGGCCCGCACAATTCGATGGCGGCGCGCGAAGGCAAACGTCAGCACAGGGCGGAGCACGGCGGCCGCGATGCGGTTCGGCGCGCGGCGGCAGAAGACCGCGAACTCGATGCGGTCCTGATGGAGCGTTTGCGACGGGCCGATCGGCTCGAACAGATGCGCATGCCGCCAGAAGGCGAACGGACCCCGCACCTGCTCGTCGCAGAATCGCCGGCCGGCGATGTAGCCGTAGTGCCGAAGCATCCAACGCACGCGCAGGGAACCGACGCCAATCGACACGGTGACGCGTCCGCCGTCGCGGATGCCGCCCGCGTGCTGTTCGATCCGCACGAGGCGCGCGGGCGTCAGCGCCGCAAGCGCTCCGGGCTGCTCGTGCCAGCGGAACACCTCGGCTGTCGGCGCGCCGATGATCGATCCATATGTGAGTGTCGATGCGTGCGCGGGCGCCAAGCGCGGCCCGGCATGCTCCGCGATCCGCCGCAGCAGGCCGCGAAAGACGAGCGCATGAAGGGGCAGCACGCCGTACCAATACAGGCGTCCCGCCACGCCCCGCGGATCGAAGATCGCCGTCTGGCGGATCAGCGAGCGCGCTCCGGCGTCGAGCGGCTCGACGCGGAACTCGAGCCATCCGCGTCCCGGCAGCTTCAGCCCGGCCGCGAGGCGCAGGAGGCGGTCAGGCTCGTACGCCTCGACGCGCCATCCGTCGATCACGTCTCCAACCACGCAGTCGTCGGGGTCGCGCCGGAGTCGTGGCAGGCCGGTACCGCCCACCCGTCGGTCGAGCCATCCGCGTAGCCGCCACAGGGCGTCGGCACAATACCAGCCGGTGGCGCCGCCAATCCGTCGGATGGGCGCAAACGCTTGCGGAGGCTCCGCATCGACCGTCACCGCGCGGGTGTCGATCTTGTAGTGCGAGCCCGCGTTTTCGTCGATCGCGCGCCTGAATGCGTCGCGCAGCGGCATCGGCCGGATCTCGAACGTCTCGCGCGCTGCCGGCGAACGCACGACTGTGGGATTGCGCAGGCCTTCGACGAGCGCGCGTCCGACGCGCGCCTGAGCCGGCGTGACGAGGCCGAGCCACAGACCGGACAGTCGCGGGGTGAGCACCGGCACTGATGCGAAGACGCGCCGCAGTCCACGCAGCGCCGCGTACTGACGCATCATGTCGCCGTACGACACCACCTCGGGGCCGCCGATTTCGAAGACTCCCCCGCGTCCGTCTGGCAGGTCGAGCGCCGCCCTCAGATATGCCAGCACATCGTCGATGGCGATCGGCTGGGTACGGGTGTCGACCCATCTGGGACAAATCATGATGGGCAGCCGCTCGACCAGCGCGCGAATCATCTCGAACGACAAGCTTCCCGCTCCGACGATGATCGAGGCGCGGAACTCGACGACAGGCACGCCCGCCTCGCGGAGCGCCTCTCCCGTGTCCATGCGGCTCTTCAGGTGGGTCGAGAGCGATTCCGGCGAACCGCCGAGTCCGCCGAGATAGATGATGCGGCGTACCCCTGCGCGGGCGGCCGCGCGGCAGAAGTTCGATGCGGCACGGCGATCGAGCACGGCGAAGCCCGGGCCGCTCGCCATCGAGTGAACCAGGTAATACGCCTGATCGATTCCGTCCATCGCCGCGACCAGCGACGCTTCGTCGAGGCAGTCTCCTGCGACGACTGTGGTGGTCGCCCGGCTCGGCGCGACGCGCCAGGGCTGTCGCGCGAGGCACCGTACCGCGCAGCCGCCTTCCTCGAGCACTCGAAGAAGGCGGCTGCCGACGTAACCGCTGGCGCCGGTGAGCAGGATGGTTGCTGCCATGACCGTTGGGGTTATTCGCCCTGCGGAAGCAGGACGTGGTCGATCACGTGAATGACGCCGTTGCTCGCGGCGATGTCGGTCTTCACGACTCGCGCCTTGCCGACCATCACGTCGCCGGCGGCGACCTTCATGTTTAGCGCGTCACCGCTGACGGCTTTCGTGGAGCTGATCTTGACGACATCCGCCGCCATCACCTTCCCGGGCACGACGTGATACGTGAGCACGCGGACGAGCATCGCCTTGCTCTCCGGCTTGAGCAAATTGTCCAGCGTGCCGGCGGGCAGTTTCGCGAACGCCTCGTCGGTCGGAGCAAAGACCGTGAACGGGCCAGGACCTTTGAGCGTCCCGACAAGGTCGGCCGCCGCCAGCGCCTTGGCGAGCGTCTTGAACGATCCGGCCGCGACCGCAGTGTCTACGATGTCCTTCGTCTGCTGCGCGCGTGCCGGTGAAACCGCCGCGAGGCACGCGACGAGCGCGAGCGAGGTGAACGTCAGCATCTTCGTCTTCATGTGAACTCCTTGAACGGTGAACCGAGGAACGACCGAATCACGCATGGTGGCTCGCCGGCTGCAGCCACCGGCCCTGGACGCGCTTCCAGAAGAGCCCCTGGTACAGACCGGCGGCGCCGACCAGTCCGTAGACGACAGCGGTCAGTGCAGACACCTCGCCGAAGGACAGGCCGAACAGCGCGGCCACGAGATCGAACCGCGCGATGGCAACGAGTCCCCAGTTCAGCGCCCCGACCACGACGAGCACTGCCGCAACAACATCGATAGCTTTCATGTGTGACCTCCTGTCTTTGAATATAATGAAATTAAGTTGTCATGCAATGACAATTCGGGCCGCTCGCAAAGTCGTGTGAACCTCGCGACAAAGCGCCGCGGATTTTTGAACCTCGGTCAAAAACGAGGGAGCCGATGCTGTCGAAGACGCTGCAGGACGGACTGAACGACTATGGGATTGGTGCCAAGATTCGTGCGCTTCGCTTAAAGAAGAAGATCGGCCTGGTCGACTTGGGCAAGCACACCGGGCTGTCGCCGGCGCTGCTCTCGAAGATCGAACGCGGCCGTCTCTTCCCCACGCTGCCGACCCTGCTGCGGATTGCGCTCGTCTTCGGCGTCGGCCTCGAGTTCTTCTTCGCGGGGGCGCGTGACCAACCGCTCATCGCGGTGACGAGGAAGAACGCGCGAGTGGAACTCCCCGAGCGCCCCGGCGGGCGCGAGGCCGCCTATCGGTTCGCGTCGCTCGACTACCCGGCAACCGAGCGCCGGTTCAACTGCTATTACGCCGAATTTCTGCCGGTCGCACCCGAGAAGCTACGGCCGCACGACCACGCCGGGGTCGAGTTCATTTACGTGATCGACGGCGTCCTCACCGTCCACATGAACGGGGAGGAGCATGCGCTCGAGCCGGGCGACGCGATCTACTTCGATTCGACCATTCCGCACGCGTATCGACGCAGCGGCGGCCGGAAGTGCAGCGCCGTCGTCGTTACCGCTGCGTAGGTTCGATTGTCTTGTGCTGGCTTCGTTGTGGGCAGCTCCTCGTACGGCGTGTTCTCCTTCCACGACTTCATTTTGCGTCCTGTCGCACCCGCCAACGCGACCGGCGGCGTTATCGGACCCACGACCGCCCGACCGCCAAGCAATTTTGCGCTCGAGCTCCCCGACATGCCTGCTCTCGAGAATTGTGATAAGTCCCCAATGTCCAACGATCATTTACGTGCACGCATGTCCGTCATCCGAA
>DASTDR010000224.1:0-2006 GCA_035710265.1 Gemmatimonadales bacterium
TCTCCAGCTCGCCGTACGCCTTGACGATGGTGTTTGGCGTCACCTTCAGCTGCAGCGCCAGCGTCCGGATGGGCGGAAGCTCTTCGCCGGGCTGGAGCAGCCCAGAAGCCACTAAGTACTTGACCTGGTTGACGATCTGTCGATATATCGCCACGCCGTCGGTCACGTTGATGGTGATGTCCATGGACTAGAGCTTCGGTCCGTATCAGTTCAAGTGTATGGGTAGACTGATACAATTCTAAATCGCTGTCAAGCCCTAATCTGCGGGTCCGCAAGAATGGTCAAGATTCACAGCAGTTGATCCGCTAGACTCGCAACCGTTTTGCCGAATCTGTGCGTGAAACCGCTGGTATGACGGAACAGTTCAAGCGCGTCCAGCCAGCGTTGGCGTTCGTCGCCGCACACCTGGACGACGATCTCGCGCTGACGAAAGTGGCCGACCACGCCGGCCTGTCGTCGTTCCACTTGCACCGGATGTTTTCTGCCGTGGCAGGCGAGACGCCGAAGCAGCTGACCAGGCGACTTCGGCTCAATCGCGGAGCGGCGATGCTGCTCAGACGCGACCGGTCCGTGCTGACCGTCGCGCTCTCGTGCGGCTTTCAGAGTCACGAAGGGTTCACGCGGGCCTTCAGGCGGCAGTTCGGCATGTCGCCGTGGGATTACCGCGAGCGGGGATTCGCGTGCGGGCGTCCGAACGCGGCGGAAGCCGCCGCGCACGCGACGCTGGTCGAGCAGATCGGTCCGTGCATCAGGCTGTTTCACGTGCGCGCGGAGGAAACGAACCGGAGGAACGACGTGACCTATTCGATTGTCAGGAAGGACCTTGCCGAGCAGCCAGTGCTCCTCGTGCGTCGGCGCGTCAAGCGATCGGAGATCGCCGCGACGATCGGCGCCGTGCTGCCCAGCATCTTTCAGTACGCACAGGCGCGCGGGATCGCGCTGTCCGGTCATCCCTTCACGCGCTACAGCGCCGGCGGTCTAGGGTTGCTGACCATCGAGCCCGGCATGCGGATCGTGGGCCCGCGCCCGTCAGATGCGTCGGCTGTAGGTCAGTCCGGGTCAGGTACACACGAGGTCATCGTGGACGTGCTGCCGGCAGGCCCCGCGGCCACGACGGTTCACAACGGATCGTACGAAACGCTGCAGGACGCGTACGCCGCCCTCGAGTCGTGGATGGAGTCCAACGCCATCGAGCCGGCTGGCGCTCCGTGGGAGTCCTACATCACGGACCCCGCAGAGTATCCAGATCCCAGGGACTGGCGGACGGAGGTCTCGTGGCCAATCCGGTAGCGGCAGGCCAAAAGACGCCATGGCATCTCTGGGCCGTGGCGATCCTCGCGCTTCTGTGGAACGCGTCTGGCGCGATCACCATCATGCTGGCGCAGGCGGGGCGGCTGAGGAACATCGACGCGGAGGAGGCGGCGTACTACGCCGCTCAGCCCGTCTGGTTGGTCGTGTCCACGGACATCGCGCTCGTCGCCGCCGTCGCGGCGGCGGTTGCCTTGCTGCTTCGCCACCAGGCGGCGGTCTGGTTGTTCGGGCTTTCGCTGGCCGCGATCTTCGTCAACAACACCTACGACATTTCCTCCGGAACGTCGCGCGTGCTCGTCAACCGCGTCGCGCTCATCGTCACGTGCATCATCGTTGTGATCGCGATCCTGGAGCTCGTCTACGCCCGCGCCATGAAGAAGCGCGCCGTCCTGAGATAGAGGATCGGAAGTAGAATGAGCGCTCCTTCTCAGGAGACGCTCATGAGACGCGCACTCGTCCTCGGCACACTGGTTCTCACCGGCACGCTCTCGGTCGCGGTTCGGGCGCAGCTTCCGCCGACACCGCCCCCCTCGGTCAAGGGCCTCGTGGCCGATAAGCTCCGCGACAACCTCTACGTGGTCCGCGGATCGGATCCGAAGGCATTCGTGGGCGGCAACACCGCCGTGTTCATCCAGGCCAAGGGCGTGACGCTCGTCGACTCGAAGGTGCCCGGGTGGGGCCAGCCCCTCATCGAG
>DASTDR010000225.1:0-4788 GCA_035710265.1 Gemmatimonadales bacterium
GGAGGATTGCCGTCTGTCCCAGCTTTGCGCTCGCCCATCAGATGGCTTTGCGTGCGGCGTTCCCCGTGCCCTAACATTCAACCCGATAAAGGTGACTCGATGACAATCACAGGCAACCTGCTTCGCGCTCTCCCGGCCAGACGGGCCTCCGGCTTTACGCTCATCGAACTGATGATCGTGGTCGCGATCGTCGGCATCGTCGCCATGATCGCCATCCCGTCGTATGACAAGTACGTCATCCGATCGAAACGCGCCGTCGCCAAGCAATTCATGCTCGCCGTCGCCAGCAAGCAGGAGCAAGTCCTGCTCGATGCGCGTCAGTACGCCACCGTCATCGGCAGCGACACCGACCCAAGCACCATCAATCTCGACCTGACCCCGCCGGCCGAGTTGAATAACCTTTACACGTTCAGTTTCGATCCCGCCTGCGGCACCCCCTGCAACACTTATAGCATCAAGGCCACTGCGGTGGGCGCGCAGGCGTCCGACGGCTGGCTCAAGCTGGACAATCTTGGCCAGAAGACGTCCGAGTTCACCGACAAGTGGTAGATCCGGTGCCCGTCATGCCGATGCCGCTCGCAACCGTTTCCGGAAGCCGCTCCGATTCGAGCGGCGCGCGCGCGCGCGGATTCACGCTCATCGAGCTGATGATTACGCTGACGGTACTCGGCATCCTGGTTAGCTTCGCGCTGCCGTCGCTTGGGCGCATGATCCGCGACCAGCGCGTAAAAACGGCCACGTCGGACTTCTACGCCAGCATCGCCTTCGCGCGCAGCGAGTCCATCAAGCGCGCCGCCGACGTGGCGATGACACCCAACGATGCGACCAATTGGGCCCTCGGATGGAAGGTCGTCGATTCCTCGGCCAATGATCTGAAAGTGCAGGATGCCCTGGCTGGCGTCAATGCCAGCGGCCCGGCGAGCCTTACTTACCGCCGCGACGGGCGGCTGAGCGGCGCGGCGAGCGAGTTCGTCCTCAGCGCCAACGGCGACAGCACCGTGACCGCGCGCTGCATCCGTATCGACCCGAGCGGGCGCCCCAGCGTCAGGGTCGACACCAACGACAACGTTGCCGACGGCTGCCAGTGAGGACCACGGTCATGACACGGCCCCGAAATCTTTCGAGCAGGCAGTCCGGATTCAGCATGATGGAAGTGCTGGTCTCGCTGTTGATCATCCTGCTCGGCCTGATGGGACTGGCGGGCCTGCTGACGCGCATGCAACAGGCGGAATTTGAATCCTACCAGCGCGCCCAGGCGCTGGTGCTGCTCCACGACATGGTCGAGCGCATCGGTCTTCACCGCGTCACCGACCTGTGCTTCCGCCTGACCGACCCCGCCACCGGCACGCCGTACCTGGGCACGGGCTCCGGTGGCGCCCCGGCGTGCGCCGCCAGCACGTCCAATGACAACACGCAGGCGGACAACACGCTCGAGGAATGGCACTCGCTGCTGCAAGGCGCCGCGGAAACCAAGGGTGGCCTGGGGGCTGGCGCGATGGTCGGCGCGCGCGGCTGCATCAGCTACGACCTTTCAAGCGAGCTGCTCGCCCCGGACGGCACTACGGTGCTCGACGGTACCGGCATCTATACCGTGTCGGTATCCTGGCAGGGAACCACCGACACGTTCGCGCCCACCGTCAACTGCGCCAATGGCCTCTACGGCACGCCCGCCACGGCGGATACCCGCAGGCGCACGGTTTCGACCACGTTTCGACTGGCACACCTGAAATAGCGGAAATGACCATGCGCTCCACCGTTTCCCTTGGGCGTCAATCCGGCCTCTCGCTGATCGAGCTGATGATCGCGTCCGCCATCGGGCTGCTGCTGCTCACCGGGCTCTCCATGATCTTCGTCAGCTCGAGCGAAACCAACCGCGAAATGCAGAAAACCTCTCAGCAGATCGAGAACGGGCGCTACGCGATCGACATCCTGTCCCAGAACCTGCGCCTCGCCGGGTTCTATGGCCACCTGCACGATTTGGCCACCATCACGCCGCCGGTAACGATCCCCCCCGATCCCTGCGACGTGACCGTGCCCGCGCTCACCAGCGCAATGTGGTTCCCGGTGCAGGCCTATCCCGGGACCATCGACGCCGCCAACCCGGCCGACGACGCCGCGGCCGACGTCAGCACGACGACCTGCGCCGCCCTCACTGCCGCCAACCTCAAGCCCGGCAGCGACGTGCTCGTCATCCGCCGCGCGGACACCAACGCGCTCGCGGCGACCGATGTCGCGATCAGCAACGTGTTTTACATTCAGGCCGGCGCCAGCAGTGCCGAGATCCAGGTCGGCAACGGCGCGGCGATCGGAACCAACAAGGCAAACGGGAACCCGTCCACGCTGTACCTCACCAACGGCGCGATTCCCGCGCCGCCCGTGCCTATCCGCAAGTATCACGTGCACATCTACTTCGTGGCGCCGTGCAGCATCGGCACCGCCACCGTCAGCGGCGTCGCCGGCGTATGCCAGACGGGCGACGACAGCATACCGACTCTCAAGCGGCTCGAGCTGTCCGTTTCGGGAGCTTTCGTCATCGTGCCGCTGGTGGAAGGCATCGATCACTTCAAGATCGAGTACGGCGTTGACACGATACCCACGACGGTGAATCTCGCGACAGGATCCACCGGCGACGCCGCGGTGGACCTCTACACCACGGCGCCTGCCGACTGGCGCGAGGCCATCGCCGCCAAGGTGTACGTGCTCGCGCGCAACACCGTGGCCACCCGGGGCTTCAAGGACGACAAGACCTACCTGCTGGGAACCACCGCCGTGCCCGCCCGGAACGACGAATTCAAGCGCCACGTCTATGCCGCGGCGGTACGGCTGACGAACCCCGCGGGAAGAAGGGAAATACCATGACCCCCATACGGCAGCAGCGCGGCGCAACCCTGATGGTCACCCTCATCATGCTGGTGATCCTCACCCTGTTCGCCCTGACGGCGTTCAACCTGTCCAGCGTCAACCTGAGGATCGTAGGCAACTTCCAGCAGCAGAGACTCGCGGAGTCCCTGGTGCAGCAGGCCCTCGAACAGGTGATGAGCACGGTCAGCCTCTTCACCACGCCCGCCGCGCTGTGCCTGCCCAGCGGCGCGGCGCCCACCGGCACTCCGCTAACGTGCGCCCTCGCCAGCGACGTCCTGATCGACAGGCCCCGGTGCAACTACACGGCTCCGGCCAAGGGCTACACCAAGAAGATCGGCGAACTCACGCCGGAAGACACCAACTGGGAAGTGCGGGCGAGCTATACCGATTCCTTGACCAAGGCGTCGGTCGTGATCGTCCAGGGCGTAGGCGTGCGCATGCTGGCGGGCAACTGCCCGACCTCCTGACCCGGAGTCATCGTATGAAGATCATCGATCTCGTGAAATTCGTCTTCGCCGTGCTGCTGATGGGCGCATCGATCGCGCTTGCCGTGTTCGACCCGGTGAACGACGACACCGACATCTTCCTCGCCAGCCCGACCAACCCCGCGGAGCGCCCGAACGTCCTGTTCGTCCTGGACAACACCGCGAACTGGAACAACGCGTTCACCAACGAGAGGGCCGCGCTGGCGCAGGTCGTGAACGGCCTCACCGGACAGTTCAATCTCGGGCTCATGCTGTTCCCCGAGACCGGCGGCGGCAACGACAACGTGGACGGCGGCTTCGTGCGCTTCCACGTGCGCCAGATGGACCAGACCAACAGGACGGCCCTGTCCACCCTCATCAGCAATCTGGACATCAACACCGACAAGGGCAACAACGCGACCATCGGGCTCGCGCTCTATGAAGCGTATCTCTATTTCGCGGGCAAGACCTCGATCGCCAGCCACGGCAAGGTCAAGACGGACAAGGACGCAACCACCGACCCGGTGCTCTCGCCCCTGACCGGGCACGCGCTGCCCGCGGGCACCTCGCCCGGCCTGTACCGCACGCCGCTGGCTGACGGCTGCCAGCGCAGCTTCATCATCTACATCAGCAACGGGCCGGCCAACGAGAACGCCGATGCCCGCGCCGATCTCGAAGCCAAGCTCGGCGTGCTCACCGGCGCCGCGCCGTCCGTGATCGGTATCAGCCCCTCCGGCTTTCAGGCCAACTGGGCGGACGAGATGGCGAAATTCATGGCCAACGCCGACGTGCTCGCGACCAGCGGCTCGCTTCCCAACAGCGACGGCGTGCAGAACGTTTATACGTACGTCATCGAAGTGGATCCCTCCACGGATAGTTCCGGCCCCGGCCCCGGCATGACGGCGCTCATGAAGAGCGTCGCCGTCAATGGCAAGGGCCAGTACTACGGCGTGTCGAGCGGCGCCCTGGGCACCTCCATCGTCGAAGCGCTCAACTCGATCCTCATCGACGTGCAGGCGGTGAACAGCGTGTTCGCCTCCACCACCCTGCCGGTCTCGGTGAACGTGCGCGGCACCAACCTGAACCAGGTCTACATCGGCGTGTTCCGGCCCGATCAAAACAAGTCGCCGCGCTGGCTCGGCAACCTGAAGATGTACAATCTGGCGCTCAATTCCGCGACCGGCGCGGTGTACCTCGCCGATGCCGTCAACGACCCGCCGCCGCACGCCTCCCCCCCGCCCACCGGCAATCCGGCGGAAAACACCTCCACGGGCTTCGTGTCGCAGAGCTCGCCCAGTTTCTGGACCGAAACCTCGAGCTACTGGGGTTTCCGCGACGCGAGCCAGAACGGCCCGGGCGGCCCATCGGACCTTCCCGACGGCGACCTGGTGGAAAAAGGCGGCGCGGCGCAGCAGCTGCGCATCGCCTTTGCCGGCGCGGAGGCGGCCACTCCCGCGCGCAA
>DASTDR010000226.1:0-10432 GCA_035710265.1 Gemmatimonadales bacterium
CACCTCCACCGACCTCACCAAGCTCCTGCTGCTTCTTCTAGTAGCCCGGATTCTGCGGCAACGGCGGATTCGTGACGTCCCGTTCGTTGAGCGGAATCGGATACAGCTGCTGGTACAGCTTGCCGGTCAGATCCACGCGCGTCGGCGCGAGACCCGTGCGCACGAGGTCGGGCCAGCGATCGCCTTCGAATGCCAGCTCGAGACGGCGCTCGTTGATGACCGCGCTGATCGCGTTGGCCTGCGTCATCGCGTCGAGCCCGGCCGGCGCCAACCCTGCCCGCACCCGGAGCGGCGTCAGCGTCGCCTCGGCTTCGCCCAGCTTGTTCTGGCGGGCTTCGGCTTCGGCCTGGATCAGCAGGACCTCGGCGTAGCGAATGACGTGGAAGTCCTGGTCGCCCACGCCGGTGAGCCATTTCGAGCCGTAGCGCGTGGACACGTCGGTCGAATCGACCCACGTGACGTTCCAGACACCGCGCACATCCCCCGCCGTGTAGGCTGCTTCGAGACTGTCCGAGGGGCCGACTTCCTGCCTACCTCCCGCGTCGTTGTGCAGGTAGTAGTAGCCAAACCACATGTAATCGACCTCATCGAACGACAGTCGGAAGATGTCTTCCAGGCGCTGGTTATCGTCCGAGTTGAACAGCGTGCCGTAGTCGAGCGACAGCGCGTACCCCATCGCTCCGACGGCTTCCGCCGCTGCTTCCGCTCCCGCGTAGTTCCCCATATAGAGCAGCACGCGAGCGCGAATCGCCTGCACCGAGCCGAGGGACGCGGCCGTGGGCTCGCCGCGGTCGCCGGCGATGGTGAACAGTGACTCCGCCTGCTGCAGGTCCTGCAGGATTTGCGTGTACACCTCGGCGGTTGTCGCCCGTGTCACCTGCGCGGCGCTGGGTACGTCAACCGGCGGCGACAGCACGATGGGCACGCCCATCCCCGCCGGCTCACCCCAGAGTTTAACCAGGTTGTGATAGGTCAGCGCGCGAATGAAGTGCGCTTCCCCGAGGATCTGGTCCCGCTCTCCTGGGTCGAGCAACGCCACATCCGGAACGCGGTCGATGACGATGTTGGCGCGTCCAATGGCGATGTAGAGCGCGTCCCAAACGTCCTCGATCCCCCCATTATCCGACGTGATGTCGTTCTGATCGATCTGGCGATAGCTCGTGAACGTGCCGGTGTGTTCGACGTCTTCCGCCGACAAATCCCCGAAGAAGATGAAGTCGCCGCCATAGTACGAGTCATCCTGCAAGGCGTCGTACATGCCGGCCCGCGCGGCGCGCGCGCCGCCGGGCGTGGTGATGGCCTCGTCGTCCGCGAATTCATTGATCGGCTTCACATCGAGAACCGAGCTGCAGCCGGCAACGAGCGCGGCGAGCAGCGGCAGGGTCCGGATCAGGTGTTGCTGGATGAGGGCGCGCATGTTAAAAGCTCCCGCTGAAACCGAACGTGATCGTGCGGGCGGCGGGATAGGCGTAAAACTCCGTCGCCAGTGCCGTATTCGAGCTCGACCCGTCGCTGTTCACATCGGGCGAGTAGCCCGAGTACTCGGTCCAGGTGATGAGATTGCGGCCCGAGACGAAGAGCCGTCCATTGCTCAGCTTGAGGGCACGCGTCACCGACCCCGGCACGCGGTAGCCGAGCGTGACTTCCTGCAGCCGCACGTAGGAGCCGTCCTCGAAATAGCGGCTCGAGATGATATCGGCGCCCGACGTGCCGTCGAAGCTGGCGCGCGGCTCGTTCGTGATGTCACCGGGTTGCTGCCAGCGGTTCAACGCCTTGCGGAACTTGTTGTCGTAGTAGTAACCGCCGTCGTTCGCGAAGACGTTGATGCCGTTGAAGATCTTGAACCCTTGCGTGAACTGCAGGAACGCGCGCAGGTCGAAGCCCTTCCACGTGAACTCGTTCGTGAATCCGCCCCAGTACTTGGGGTGCGGGCTGCCGATGTAGACGCGATCGGCATCGTCGATCGACCCGTCGCCGTTGGCATCGTCGAAAATCGCGTCGCCGGTCGCGGGATCGACGCCGGTGAAGCGCAGCACATAGAACACCGAGAGCGGCTGGCCGACGACGACCCGGCTGACGCTGTAGGCGCCGACCGAGTACGGTTGATTGTCGTACAGCTTGGTCACGCGGTTGCGGTTCCACGAGGCATTGAAATCGGCCGACCAGCGCAGGCCGTCGGGCTCCGCGCTCATGAGCGGCTTCACGTTGAGCGTCAATTCGTAGCCCTTGTTCTCGAGCTCGCCGACGTTCTCCCACACGCTGGTGTTGCCGCTCGTCGCCGTAATCGGCCGCTCGTGCAGCAGGCTCTGCGTCACCTTCTTGTACCAGTCGCCGATGATCCCGACACGCCCGCCGAACAGCGTAACGTCGAGCCCGGCGTTCAGCTCGTTCGTCTGCTCCCAGGCGAGGTCGGGGTTGCCGAATTCGGTCTTCGCCTGCCCCGCGCCGTCGGTGTAGTTGGCGCGGGTGAAGCGCGGCACGCGCGCGAAGTCATCGTTGATGTCGTGGTTGCCGGTCACGCCGAAGCTCGCGCGCAGCTTGATGTCCGCGCGGCGCGCCAGGCCGTTCGCGAACGGCTCGCGGGTGAGGAACCAGCCCACCGACGCCGCCGGGAAGAACCCGTAGCGATGGTTCTCGCCGAAGCGCGAGGACCCGTCCGTGCGGACGCTCGCCGTGAGCAGGTACTTGTCGCGGAGCACGGCGTTGGCGCGGCCGAAGAACGAGACCATGTTGTAGCCGGTCCAGTCGCCGTCGTACGCCACGACCGTCGCCGCGTTGCCCGGATACTGCGGGCGGTCGCTCGGGAAGCCGATCCCGTCGAGATAGTCCCATTCGGAGGTGTTCCACTCGACGCTGGCGCCGGCCGTCACGTCGAAGTTCAGGCGCGAGCTGGGCGTGGGCTTGTAGGACCCGAACGTTTCGAGCACGTACCGGGTCGCCGTGTTGTTGCCGATGATCGCCTCACCGCCGACGTCCTCGGCGTACGACCCGCCGACTTGCGGCGAGTACCAGCGCTTGTCCCGCACGTTCAACACGTCGAGGCCGAAGCGCCCGTTGAGCGACACGTCGGGACGAATCTGATACATCGCCTCGAGCGCGCCGATGCTGCGGTAGGTCCGCGATTCCGCGCTGTTGTACTCCGCCAGCGCGCGCGGATTGACATACTCCAGGCCGTCGGCCGTTCCGGTATACCGCCCCGTCACCGGGTCCTTGACCGGGATGTAGGGCTGGGACGCGATCGCATTCGTCACCACGCCCGCGATGGTGTCGTCGTTCTCGTTGCGGTCGTGATCCTCGCGATTGAAGTTCAGCGACGTCCGGAACGACAGGCGATCGGTGGCGGTGATGTCGGCGTTCACGCGCACGGACTGGCGGTTGTAGCCCGACCCGTACACCACGCCGACCTGATCGAATTGCGATCCGGAGATGAAGTACTGCAGGCGCTCGGAGCCGCCGGACGCGTTGATAGTGAGGTTTTTCACCGGGGCTTCGCGCAGCACGGCCGCCTGCCAGTCCGTGTTCGCGAAGCTGGGATCGGCGGGGTCGCCGAAATAGAGCGGCCCATAGCCGTCGTTCTCGGCCCCTTCGTTCATGTACTCGATGTACTCCGGCCCGCTCATCAGATCCCAGCGACTGCTGGTGGGCACGCTCTGCATGCCAAAGTACGTGTCGAACGACACGTCCGATTTGCCCGCCCGGCCGCGCTTCGTGGTGATCATCACGACGCCGTTGGACGCGCGTGAGCCGTAGATCGCCGCGGACGAGGCATCCTTGAGGATGTCGATCTTTTCGATCTCGTCGGGGTTGATCCCCGTGACCGCGGTGACGTCCTGGCCACCCAGGTCGAGCTGGGAGAATTCATCCCGCAGCAGCGGGACCCCGTCGATGACGTACAGCGGCTGGTTCGACGCATTGATCGACGCCGATCCCCGGATCCGCACCGTGATCCCGTTGCCCGGATTGCCGGCGTTCTGCGTCACCTGGACGCCCGCGGCCTGACCCTGCATCGCGCCGTCAATGCCCGCGATCGGCGTCTTGGCGAATTGAGCCGCCCCGATCGATGCGACCGCGCCGGTGATGTTCTCGCGCGTCGTGGTGCCGTATCCCGTCACGACGACGTCCGCCAGCGTGGTGGCGGCAGCGACCATCACGAAATCCTGTGTGACGGTCCCACCGTCGACGAGCGTGACGGTGCGATCGACCGGCGCGTAGCCGATGCGCTGCGCGCGCAGGGTGAGCTGGCCGGCGGCGAGATTCGTGAGCAGGTACCGGCCGTCGCGATCGGTCAACGTTCCTACCGTCGAGCCGACAATCGAGACGCGAGCACCAGCGACCGGCTGCGTGGTCACCGAGTCTATGACGCGGCCCGTGACCGCGGCGGTCCCGCCGCCTTGTGCCACGGCCTGCGCCGGGAGCGCGGCGAGTGCCAGAGCGAGGAGCATCCAACGAGAGAGCTTGTTCATAGCCGACCTCCGGAAAAATGTGAAGCGCGTTTTCCCATGTTGCGCCACGCGCCCGGAGTCGGCAAGGGCCTACCGGGGCAGCCTGACTCCTACTCGAACGATGAGCGTACTGAGTTGCTCGTCGCGCCGATTGCCGGTTTCCGAGCTGAACGAAAATCGCTCGAGACCATACGCCAGGCGCAGCGCGTACCGGGGATGATCGTACTCGAGACCGGCTACGCCGTCGAACCCCAGCGAGGATGGAGACAGGCCGCTCACAGCGGTCACCGGGATCGCGCCGAGCCTCCCGAGTGCGTGCAGGCGACCGCCGCTGAACGCCGGCCGCACCTCGGCCCCGAGGCGAACCAGGGTCCATTGCTGACTGCCGGCATCGTTTGCGATCGCGCGTCGCATGACGCTGCTGTAGAGGCCCCACCACGGCTTCAGCGCCATCACGGCGCTCAACTCGGCCTCTCCGATGCGCCGGTCCAGATCGCCGCTGTCATCCGGCCGAATCGTGGCTCCCTGCGTCCGTAATCCGACTGTGAACCGCGATCCGAGCCGCCGTTCCACGTCCAGTCCGAGCCCCACGCCGGTGAATCGCTCCAGCCCGAACCCGGCATCGACGCGCTGTTCGACCAGTGCGAGCCGGCCGCTGACCAGCCAGGGCGATTGCCCTCCTGCGGCCCGTGTACCGACAGCGACGAGAGAAACGAGCAGCGCGGCGATCACGTGCGGCGCCCTCAACGGCTGCTACCCGCGGCCGGTGAGATCAGCAGCACGGTTTGCGCGAGACGGTCGGCGTTGCGGCGCCGGATCTCGGCATTCGTGGCCGCGCGCTCGGCGCGCCGGCGCTCGTTCACCGCGCGGTTCTCGGGCCGCACTCCGCTACGCCGGGTTACGAACCTCGTTACGCCAACCGTCACACCCACAACCCCGACCGCCGTCGCCATTCCCTTGGCGCTTCCGAGGTCCTGATTGCTCGCAACGCCGGCGAGGAACAGCGCCCCGGCGGCGACACCGAGGCCCTTCAGCAGGTCTCCCCGCGCTTCGGAGCCTGAATACTGCTCGGGGAGCAGATCGCCCGGGCCGAAATCCACGAGCGTGTCTTCGAGCGCCGGATATTCCTGTTTGACGTCGAAGTAGGTGGCGGTGGAATCGGTGACTCGCACGATGCCACCGCGCGCACCGACGCGACTGCGCGCCAGCAAGACAAATGCGTAGCGACCGGTCGGTGCAAGCTGGCCGTTCGGCAGCACACCATCCCACTCGATCTCGCGCAGCCCGCCACGCGGGATCTCATCCACGAGCACCGGAAATGCCAGCGTCGAATCCGCCAGGCGGATTTCACACCGCACGGTCGCGGCGTGCGTCGCGGCGATCGCAAAAATCAGCCGTCCGGAGCGAGGATCGAGCCGCATGGCGGCCACGGGTCGCACGCCGATGGCGAACACGGTCTGGCGCGCCTGCCGAAACGCTTCGAGCTGGGAGGGGGTAAAGCGCCCCGGATCGAGATCGGCGAACGGATCGCGCTCGAGTGCCGTACGAAAGTGCGCAAGCGCCGAATCGCGCTCATCGAGCAGCAACAGCGCCGCGCCAAGATAGAGGCTGGCCTCGACCCGCTGCGCCTGTGTGACCTCGAAGCGCCAGCTGGGAGATAGGACGCTGCGATACAATGGAAGCACGCGCTCGAGCTCGATGCGTTCATACAGCGCCCGCGCCTGCTGCAAGACCGCGGTGGTGCTGTCCTGCGCGCGAGCCGGCGCAGGACCCGCTGCCAGCAGGACGACGGCGACAACCCCCCGTCTCATTGGTCGGGAGCGCGCAGCGTCACACGGCCCAGGCTGTGCGTGACGCCGACCTGCACCACGATGGTCGTGTCCCATGGCTCATAGCCCGCTGCCTGTACTCGCAGCCGACGCGTTCCGACCGGGACACGCCAATCCACCACACTGCCCACGCCCGCGCGGCGCCCGTCGACAAGGATCTCGGCGCTGGGCGGAATCGTCAGCACGCGAAGCCTGCCCGTCGCGACCGAGACCGGACGTGACGGGGGGACCGCGGCGGCCGGGGGGGGCGCCGGAGGCGGGGCCGCGAGCGGCGCCGGCACCGAATCGCGCGGCGCCGCGGCCGGATCCGCCGCCGCAGACGTCGTCCAGAGATTCCGGCCGACCAACCATCCCCCGACCGCCAGCAGCAGCGTGGCGGCCGCTGCGTAGGCAACAGTCCGGCGCGCGGGGCGCTGGCGGTGCGGCGCGACCTCGACCGAGAGCGTCGGCATATCCGGTAACGCGGGCAGCGAGCCGGTCGTGATGCGCGGTGTCTCGCGTCCGCGCGCCAGATCGCGCAGCGCGCGCTGGCCGGCCCGGCGATCCTCCTCCGTGAACGGGACCGTCTCGAGCGCGGCGAGCATTTCGCCGGTTGACCCGAATCGCCTGGTGGCGTCCTTGTTGAGCGCGCGGCTGATGATGCGGACGAGCTCGGGGGGAATATCCTCGCGGGCCATCCGCAAATCGGGTGGCGGCGTGAAGAAGTGATGCTGCATGATGCCCGCGAGCGTCTCGGCGTGAAACGGCGTCGAGCCGGCAAGCATCTGAAAACCGACGACCGCCAGCGAGTACTGGTCGCTCTGCGGACCGGCGCGAAGTCCCGAGCATTGTTCCGGGCTCATGTACGCCGGCGTGCCGATCAACGTGCCCGCCGCCGTCAACGTGACATCGCTGGCGCGCAGCGCCACGCCAAAATCGGATACCACGACGCGGCCATCGGTATCGATGAGAATGTTGGCGGCCTTGACGTCGCGGTGGACGATGCCCCGGTCGTTCGCAAAGGCGAGTCCGCGCGCGGCTTCGCGCAATACCGTCACGACGACCGACACTGGTAAGGCACCCTGCGTTTCCAGGATGACATCGAGCGAGCGGCCTTCGACGAATTTCATCGCGATGTGGAACAGCCCGCCGACCTGGCCCACGCGATAGACGGGGATGATGTTCGAATGATCCAGCGACGCGACCGTCTGCGCTTCGCGCTTGAAGCGCTCGGCGGCCGCCGCGCTCAAGCCGATATCGGGACGCAGCACTTTGAGGGCGATCGGGCGGCGCAGTGCCGTTTCGGTCGCGCGGTACACGATCGCCATGCCACCACGCGCGAGCTCACTCTCGACCTCGTACTCGCCCGCGAAGACGCGCCGAATCCGCGCGAGGAGCTGATCGGCCTCTTCCACCTCGACGATCATCGTTCCCGCTTCGGGATCCGCGACCTTCATCCCGCAGTGGCCGCAAAAGCGGGTCGCCTCGGGCAGCGTCGACCCGCACTGGAAGCACTTCACGGTGTGACTCGGATCGGCTGAAGGACCGTGGGCAATGTGTCGGTGAAGATCGACGCGACGACGCGAATCGTGAGTGTGTCCCAGCCGCGGTCGAGCGCCACGATGGTGTCGCTGGCCGCTGAAAGCGCGAGGATGGTGGGGTTCGCCGACGTGATCGAAACACGCGCGTCGGGCATCAGTGCGCCACCGGCGGTGACTGAGACGCTGATCGCCGCGGTGTCACCGACCGAGAGGACGGTCGGACCGTTGTAGGTGACGACGAGGTCGCCGATCGGTTGAGAGTCGAACAAATCAGCGATTCCACAGCCGAGCGTGAGGCTGATGACGATTGCAGTAACCGTATGCCGCAACCGCATAGGGCCCCCCCGACCTGGCCGGGGAGGCGCCCCCCTGGCGGTCCGGTGTCAGTGTGAGGGACTAGTGTGTGAGTTTCTCGCCCGTCAGGCAAGTGTTGGGGCGCTTTACCGCCCATTTAATGAAGGAATAGGTGCTCGGGGCAGGAATCGAACCTGCAAGGGGTTGCCCCCGAGGGATTTTAAGTCCCTTGCGTTTACCAGTTTCGCCACCCGAGCCGGCCTCGCAGCCGTTCTATTATAACCGCTCGATCTGCGCCCCCGCCGACGCGGCGACTTCGGTGATCGGCGGGCGCCGACCGTAGGCGCGCTCGAACGCGCGCTGAATCGCCGGGATCGTCTTTTTGTCGCTCTTGTTGAGCAGCACGATCGCCGCGCCACCCCAGCCTGCCCCCGTCATGCGCGCGCCCAGCGCACCGGCCCGTTTGGCGGCACCGACCACCGTGTCGAGCTCGGGCGCGCTGCACTCATACAGCCGGCGGCAGGATTCGTGAGATTCGTACAACAGCGTGCCGAACTGCTTCAACTTCTTCTGCCCGAGCAGCTGGGCGCCGAAGCGCGTGCGCGCCGTCTCGCTCACCACGTGCACCGCGCGTGCCCGGAGAGGCTCCCTGAGCGCGCGCTTGAGTCGCGGCAGCCATTCAGTGGGCCAGCTTGCCAGCCACACCAGTTCCGGCAGCTCGATCTTCAGCCGCTTCACCGCCTCCTCACACTCGGCGCGCCGGGCGTTGAAGCTCGAGGCGGCGAGCTCGTGGCGCACGCCGGTGTCGACGAGCACGAGGCGCGCCTTGAACGGGATCTGCTCGGTCTCGAGCGACGCACTTTCGAGCAACAAGGCATGATCGCGCTTCCCCAACGCCGCGATGGTCTGGTCCATCACACCGCAACGCACGCCGACATGATCGTGCTCGGCGCGAAATGCGACGCCCGCTAACTGCCGGGGTTGGAGGTTAGGGGCGAGGGCCTTAGCGACGGCAACTGTCAGCGCCGCCGAGGATGACAATCCGGCGCCGACCGGCAGCGTGGATGCGATTGCGACGCGTGCCGAGCCGTTCGGCGGTATTACCTCGAGCGCCCACAGCTCGCGCAGTACGCCCGCGACGTACGTCGCCCACCCGCTCGGCAGGGCTTCCTGCCATTTCACGCGCACGACCTGCCGGTCGAGTGTCGAAACCGCTTCGAGTACACCTTCTTCACCATCGGGACCCGGTCCCACCACCGCCATAGTGCGTTGCGCGATGGCGATCGGCAGCACCGGCCCGCCGTTGTAGTCGGTATGCTCGCCGATCAGGTTGACGCGACCGGGCGCGGACGCGGCAGACCCAGGTGTTGTCCCAAATACATCGCGAAACAGAGCTATCGCTGGTCGTGGCATGAGTTTGACAATGATATCGGCCAATGCTACCGTATCGCGGCCGGATTCACCATCTACCTCTATTCGTGTCTGGAGACACAAGTATGCGGCGGTTTGCGTTGCTGCTTCTCGCCGGAGCCTCCTCGCTCGTCGCCGCGTCGCCCCAGGCGCTCGGGGCACAGGGCTTCGGCGTCTACGAGCACGGCACCTGCGTGATGGGCCGCGCCGGGGTCTCGGCAGCGAATCCCTGCCCCGACGGCTCGGCCATCTTCTTCAACCCCGCGGGTCTCGGTGGTCTGGCCGGCACGCGCGTCAGCGCCGGTGTAACGGCAATCGCCGCCAAGGGCGGCTTCACCGACGATTTCCTGAATCACACGACCGATCTCGATAACCCCGTCATCCCCGTTCCAAACGCCTATTTCACGTACCAACTCAACCCGAACGTCACGCTCGGTCTCGGGGCATATGCGCCGTATGGGCTGGAGACCAAGTGGCCGATCGAGGGGTTTGAGGGTCGGTTCATGGCCTATAACACCGACGTCCGCTCGATTTATATCCAGCCGACGGTCGGGGTTCAGGTCAGCCCCTCGCTGAAAATCGGTATTGGGGTGGCGTACATCACGAGCCACCTGAACCTCAAGCAACGGGCCGATCTCTCGACCCGAGTGATTCCGGCCGCGCTGGCGGGACCGGCTGGACTGCCTGCGGGCACGACGTTCGGCATGGTCGGCGTCCCGGGACTGACCGATTTCGCAAATGCCGAGCTCGATGCCAGCGGCAGTGGGTACGCGGTGAACTTCGGCGCCATCATCAAAGTCAACGAGCAGCTGAGCATCGGCGGGCACTGGCTCACGCGCAAACACATCGAGTACGACGGTGACGCGACGTTTACGCCGGTCGCGACCAACCTGACGCTCCCGGTCGCGATCGGGCCGCTGCCGGCGGGAACGCCGGT
>DASTDR010000227.1:0-2900 GCA_035710265.1 Gemmatimonadales bacterium
CCCCCGCTGCCGCGCGGCTCGGTGAGAACGAATCCGTCACCCGTGGCTTCGACGATCTCGGGTGCGCCGCTGGGCGATGAGACATAGGCGACGACGCAGCGGTAGCGCGCGGTGCGCCGGGCCTCCGGAATCCCGGCCAACTGCTCGAGCAGCTTTGCGTTGTTATCGGCGTCGGTGCCCGTGGACGACCCGCGAGCCGAGCGAGGGCCGGGCGCGCCCCCCAGCGCGTCGACCTCTATGCCGGAATCATCCGCTACCGCCGCCAGTCCGGCGCGCGTGGCGTAGTAGCGCGCCTTCGAGACGGCGTTTTCCGCGTAACTCGTGCTGCGCTCGAGGTCGGCTTCCTCGGGCAGCTGGTCCAGCATGAGATCGGAGGGAAATGACAGCTCGAACGGGAGTCCCTTGAACAGCTCGCGGATTTCGCGCGCCTTCCCCGCGCTGCGCGTGCCGACCAACAGCTTCATTCGCGCCGCAGTTTGGCGAGCAGGTTCGTCGTGGACTGGTCCTGGACGAGCGGCACCCGGACCACGCGCCCGCCCCACCCTTCGACCTCATCGCCACCCACGATGTCGTGGCGCTGATAATCGGCGCCTTTCACCAGGACGTCGGGCCGCAGCGCGCGGATCAACGCCAGCGGGGTGTCGTCATCGAACACGACCACACAATCGACCGATGCCAGCGCGGCGAGCACACGCGCCCGCTCCGCCTGCCCCACCACCGGCCGATCCGTGCCCTTGCCGAGCCGCCGCACCGAGGCATCGCTGTTCACGCCCACGACCAGCGCGTCGCCCTCCGCGCGCGCCGCCTCGAGCAAGGCGACGTGGCCGGTATGGAGCAGATCGAAAACCCCGTTGGTGAAGACGACTCGGCCCTGGTGGAGACGCCAGCGGGCGGCGTCCTCAGGCGTGCGGATCTTCGCGGCGGTGTTCAGAGCGGCTGCGTCGCTCTGGGATGGAACGAGAACGTGTGATTGAAGAACGGCAGCGAGACCAGCTCACTGTAGTAGGTCTCGATGACGATCTCGCGCGGAGAGGCGGTGCGCCGGATCCGCAGCTGGCGGGTGCCGGCTGAGTCCGGAATGCCGATCTCCTCGATCGCGGACTGAATCCGCCGCTGGATGGTGCCGTCATCCAGTCCCGGCGCCAGCCGCGCCTGCGTCTGCATCTCGTCGAGCAGTCGGTAATAGCGAAAAAAGACTTCGCCGATGTTGACGCCATAATACAGCACGGCGACGAAAATCAGCAGCGAGAGCAGACAGCCGCTCGAGCTCGCCCCGCGCCGCGACCGCATCACCACTGCGATTGCGCTCCGTCGACGATTTCGTTCACGAGCTTGTCGAGCGCGATCCTGCGCCCTTCACGCTCCCGCCCCGGATTGTATTCACCGTCCACGAGGACCTGGCGCTTCCAGACGGTCGTGCCTTCGCGCTGATTCAGGATCTCGACGTCGACGGCGAGCTGCACTTTCCGCTTGGTCACTGTGACCTCGCCCTGGCCGGGCAGCAGCGCGATCGGCACGTCGGGATCATAGCGTGCAATGCGGCCGCGCACGAGCGCGTCGGCCGTGGCCTCCGGCGCGACCCGCAGGCCCAGCCGGCCCTCGAACGCCTGGCGCACGGCCTCGCTGACCTCCTGGGTCAGCGCGGGCTCCGGCGTATCGTTGTCGAATGGAAGAATCGCGACGGTTTTGACGTTGGGGAGCGTGCCGCCGGCAAACCCATAGATGCAGCCGGCCAGCCAGAGGCCGCTGAAGCTAACGGCGGCTGCGCCACAGAGCCGGGGCCAACACCGCCACCGTATCGATCGCCACCACCGTGAGCTCAAAACGGGCCCCCCCGCCTTTGCCACCTTCGCGGCTCGACGGAAAGTCGATGCGCGCGTTTGCGGCACGCTGGAACGTATCGAGCGCTGAACGGCTCCGTGCCACGCGGCTGGCGCGCCGTCGCCATTCGGCTTCGAGCACCGTGATCCGGCCCGCACTATCGGTCGCCACATAATCGATCGTGTCCTGGACCTGCGCGAACCGCCACACGACGCGCCGCCGGCCCGCCGCGGAGTCCACGAGCACGACCCCGAGAACGCCGGCGTCCTCGGCGGGCGGTCGGACCATGCCGAGCGCCGCCCACAGCATCGGGATCGCCGGCACGAGCGAGCGAAAATTCTTTTCCGGATCCGCCCACAGCACCGAATCGCCGATCACCACCGCCGCCCCGCTGCCGAGTCCCAGCGGCCCGGCGTAATCGAAGCGCATCGAATCGGGCGGCGCGATCCGCGCGCTGCCCCGGCCCGCGTGCTTCACTTGCTCGTCCTGGTAGCGCCAGCGGAAGCGAATCGTGGCCCGGGTCCGCGGCAGCGTCGTGCGCGTCCACGCGATCGCCGAGTCGCGCTCGCGCGGCGTGAGCGGCACCGGGACGAGCGGCGCAGGCGGACGCGGCTGCGGACACGCCGCGAGCACCACGCAGGCGCCAATGTAGGAAAGAGTGCGAGACCGGGTCAATAGTTATAGCCAAAGAAGAAGTCCACGAAGCGACGATTCCGCGTGCTCGCCGGCAAGCCGTAGAATCCCTGCTCGGTCGTCCCCAGTCTCCAACCCAAATCCAGTCGCAACACGAGGGGCGGTCCGATCGGCATGCGCAGGCCGAGTCCACCCGAGCCGAGCACGCCGCGGCGGGTGGTTTCTTTCGACCAGGCGCGGCCGTAATCGAGAAACAGCGCGGCCTGGACGCCGGGGAACCGCGCCGCGCCGAAGGGGAATCCGATCGTCACAAAGTCGGTGAGCGGGAATCGGAACTCGGCGTTCGCAAGCCAGGCATAGGTGCCCGAGACATAACCGTTGGGCGGATAGCCGCGGAGTCCCCACGGCCCGCCAATGCCGATGATCCGGGGCCGCTCGCCCCCGGA
>DASTDR010000228.1:0-2135 GCA_035710265.1 Gemmatimonadales bacterium
CATTCAAGGCCGCGACGATCTCTTTGCGCCGACCCCGCTCGTCGAGTCTTACTTCACCAGAGTCTCAGCGCCTATAAAGCGCCTGTTCGTGATCGAAGGGGCTGGCCATTTCGCACTCGCCACGCACCAGGCGGACGTCATCGGTGCATTGACACAGATCCTTCGCTGAACGCCTAGAACGGGCCGCAGACTTTTGAGAGCGCGGACATGATCTCGTTCCTGTCCGCGGTTTGCGGCGCGCTGAACCTGAACGACTTATCGTCGCGGAGGCCGAGCTCGATGGTCCGCTGCTCCCGGTCGGCGATCATGTTCGGCACCGTGACCCTTCTGATCTCCTTGCACGAGGCTTCGAAGTCCACCCGGCCGTTCGAGTTGCTGTAACGCAGCCCCTCAGCGGACACGACCAGCAGACCAGACTGATTTCGAAACACCCCGTAGTTGTACGTCACCGGGAAACTCAATTGCGCTGACGCTCGACGCGATTCGCCGCCCGCGCGCTCGGCCGTTTCGGGAGAGACTTCAGGCGCGGGGCTTCGGTCTTCGAGTGGAATCGAGGGTGCGGGCCGGGGCGCGGCCGTTATGGTTGCGATGCTCGACGCGCGCTCAGCCGGCGGGGTCACGGGCTTACTGGTGCTCCCTGCGCGCGGGGGCGCCGGGACGGTGGCGGGAGAAGTCTCGACCGATGCAGCCTTCGTGTCCGCCGGCGCCGGCGTCTGCGCGACGTCGGGCGCCGTCTGAGCCGCCGGCGGCGTGGCCTCGACAGAGGGCTCGGGCGCCTGCGTCACGCCTGGCTGCGGCGAGTCCATCTGCGTGAAGAACACGACGCCCGCGAGCCCGGCAACGACGACTACGCCCGACGCCGTCCACAACGGCCGGCGAGCGCGCAGCAAGGGGCGAACGGGCGGCGCGATCGGTGGAGCGCTCGGTGGTGCTGCACTCGACGCGCGGCCCACCAGGCCGGCCAACGCCTGCGTGACCTGATTCCAGTCGGGATTGGCCGTCAGCCGCTGCCAGTCGGCCAGGCGAGCGGACTGCACACGCCTGAACTCGAGAGGAATCGTGACCTCGTCGGCGAGAATCGGCACGAGGATGCGGCGCTTGGCCGCTTCGGCGGCCTCCGTCTTCACCCACTCCGATTTCACCGACTCGCGGGACCAGAGGACGACGACGCACTTGGCGTCGGCCAGCGCCTCCTCGATGACCTCGTCGAAGGTCCTCCCGGGGGGAATCTCGCGATCCCACCAGACACTGAACCCCTGCTGGCCGAGCGCCTGCGCCAGTGTTTCCGCTCTCCCGCGGTCGGCGCGCGCGTAACTGATGAAGATCTCGGCCATGGGGGCCCGGGGCCGAAGCTACTCTTCTTTCATCGCCTTCTTCAGGTTGTTGATCAGGCGCTCGGCGACCTTGCGCGGTCCGCCGGCCTTCATCGATCCAAACCAGATGCTTCGATCGCCAGCCTGGGTAGACCAGAGCACCCGCTCGCCCTTCTGGTCGAGGAGGGAGACGGAGCCGGTCGCGGTATCGTGCAGCCCGAGATACCGCCCGGTGACTACAGCCTTGGTGCTGGTCTGGTGTTCGCTGACGCCGGCCATGATGGCGTCGGCAAGCTCCGGTTTCAGCACGACCACCATGTCGCCCTTGAACTGTTTCTGGATCTCCGCCCGGATGTACTGGTCCAGGTCGTTGTCCATCTTGTCGACGAAGACCTTCTTGATGGAACTCAGTCGAACCGGGGCTTCCTTGTCTTGTGCCTCGGACGCGAGCGGAGCCAGCACGCCAATCGAGGCCACGACACAAACCAGGAGGGCTTTCTGCCTTCGCATGACGATCTCCATGACCGACCTGTCGCCGGGCGCCCCAGGTCGCCGGGCACGCCGAAAAGCCGCGCTACCTGGAACTAACGATGCGTGGGGGGGAAACCGAACAGGCGCCGTCGCGCGTCGCGCTTCCGCCGTCGCGCGTGGCGCTTTGGCGGACAAGTCGGCGGCCAAGGGAGGGCTCCTGCGCGCTCCCTGCGTATAATCCGGCTGCACGAAACCATGCCTATCGTCGCCGGCACGCTTGTTGGTCCGTACGAGATCGTGGGCCTTCTTGGCGCAGGAGGGATGGGGGAAGTCTATC
This sequence comes from Gemmatimonadales bacterium, assembly GCA_035710265.1. GTDB lineage: Bacteria > Gemmatimonadota > Gemmatimonadetes > Gemmatimonadales > GWC2-71-9 > 20CM-2-65-7. The sequence goes on from DASTDR010000228.1 coordinate 2,122, forward strand.
GGGCGCGCGACACC
>DASTDR010000229.1:0-9433 GCA_035710265.1 Gemmatimonadales bacterium
TATCCACGTCTCGAGCTCGCCCTTGTCGTTCTTCGACTGGAGAAACAGGAGGACGTGCGGGTTGATCCACTCCAGGCGCAGGACCTCGCCTTCGATCGTGATGGCCGTGGACATGTCGAAGTAGAGCGGATTGGAGTGATGGGCGGCCGCCGGGACCGCGGACGCGATCGCAACCGTCAGGACGGCCGTTCCAAACCTGGGTCTCATGGGTAGTCCTCCCTCGCGCGTCAAACGCCGCATGCCTACGCTATAGGGGGCGTGTTACCAGCGTGTTACGCGGGAAGCGGACGGCATCCGGCGCCTCCTCAGACCAGGATGTCGCCGCGGGCCACGAGCACGGCTTCCCCGCCGACCTTCACCAGGCTGATCGCATCGCCTTCGTGCGTGATGGAGATGTGGATACGGCTCGCCCGCCCCATCGCCACGCCCTGCAGGCTGACCATCCGGCCCGCCGCCTCGCCCCGCACGATGCCGTGGCGAACGAGATAACACCCGAGCGGACCGCTGGCGCCGCCAGTGGCCGGGTCCTCGGTGATGCCGAACTCGGGCGCGAACATGCGGCTGTAGGCGGTCTCGCCGGACCCCGGCGGGTCGATGGAGAAGAGGAAGATCGGCACCTCCAGCCGGAGCGACGCCATGAGCCGGCGGAAGGCGGCCGCGTCGCTGATGGCGCGATCGACGGTGGCGCGATCGCGCAGCGGCACGAAGAGCAGCGGGATGCCGCACGACACCTCCTGCACTGGAAGATTGGAGACGAGGTCGCGTGCCTCCAGTCCCAGCGCCGCGGCAACGGCGCCGCGATCGGCGACGGGCGAACCGAACGTGGGATTCAGCTGCGTCATCCACACGAAGCTGAGCGCGCTCCCCTTCCATTCGAGATCGACAGGGATTGGACCGATGTTGAGCCCGAAGACAAATCGCGACGATCCCGGCGTGATGACCCCGGTGTGCGCCAGCGCGAACGTGCTGCCGATTGTCGGATGCCCGGCCATGGGCATCTCGTTCATCGGCGTAAAGATGCGCATCCGGATGTCGGTGCCGGGCTGCTCCGCCGGCAGGATGAACGTGCTCTCGGCGAAGTTCATCTCCCGGGCCAGACGCTGCATGCGCGCGGTGTCGAGCCCCCGTGCGTCGGTGAACACGGCCAGCTGATTGCCCAGGAGCGGCTCTCCCGTGAAGACGTCGTAGTGCAGGTAGGACAGAGGCATGGCCGCAGCGTACGTCGGGACCACTCGCGACTTGTGAGCCGTACATCCGGGATGCGGGACTCGGGATTCGGGGAGAATCTCGAGCACGGTCACCGACTATACCAACGTCAATAGTTTGCCCGGACGCAATATTGGCGACGGACAGCCCTTCTTCATCGCGTTAGACTGACGCATTGGCTGCCGCAGGACGAGAGAGTGAGTCCGTGGATCCCGCCCATCGAGCGCGGCTCGAAAGTGTCTACGCCGGGCACCCCCTGAACGCGGATGCGGTGATCGCCCGCGTACGCCGTGAGCGGGGCACAATCGCTGGCATCACTGCCGTGGAGCTGGCAGAGTCGGTTTCAGGGGGACCCACCGATCAGAATCACGCCGGCGGTGCAGCCGCCGTGCGCGGGTTCGCGGAGGCCGTCGCCGTGCGGCCCGGCTGGTCGGTGCTCGATATCGGAGCCGGTCTCGGTGGCACCGCGAGGCTGCTCGCGCAGGAGTTCGGCTGTCGCTGCCACGGCGTCGAGTTGACCGAGAGTCGCTTTCGCGACGCGGTCCGGCTCACGCAGCTCGTCGGCCTCGAGCATCAGGTGAAGTTCAGCCACGGCGATTTCATGAGCCTCGAGATGGCTGGTGGCCCGTTCGATCTCGCGATCGGTCAGGGGGCCTTCATGCACTTCCCGGACCTCCCCGCTACGCTCAGGAAGGTCGCTGCCTGGCTCCGCCGTGGCGGCCGGTTGGTTGTCGAGGATGGCGTTCTTCTCGCTGCGGTTCTTACGCCGCCACAGCACGAGGCGATCGTCGAGCTGCTCCATCATTGGAACGGCGAGTTCCAACAGCAGGAGGAATGGCCTCGCCTGCTCGAGCAGGCAGGATTCCGCTGTGATGGCATGACCGACCTGACGTCCATCGCCGTCGCTGACTTCGAACGGTTGCTTCGGGGTGCGGCAGACCAGGAACTGAATCGCGTCACGGCGGAGGAGCGCAGAGGATGGGAGCTTGGCCTTCAGCTCTCACGCTCGGGTTATCTCGGAACGGTTCGTATCATCGCCACGCTACTCTGAGCGCATCGACCGTTCCCGGCTACTTCACCACCAGCTTCTGATACTTCATGCTCTCGAGATACTCGAGAACGGCATCGACCTCGTGCTCCGCCAGGCCGGTGAGGCGGGGCATCTTCGACTCCGCGCGGATCGAGGCGGGATTCAGAATGAATTGCCTGAGCGCCAGCGGGTTCCAGTACTCGGTCACGTTCGCTGGTGTGTTCAGTTCGGAGGCCAGCGCACCACCGGCGCCGTTGACGCGATGGCAGTTGATGCACTTCTGCTTGAACACGTCGTAGCCTCTGGCGATGCCGTCGCCGGTACGCGACGGTTTCGCGCGGTCGGCCGGATCGGCAAGCCACACCTCGATCGCCACGACACCGTAGGGCCACGGACGTTCACGGCCATCGGCCCTGGCCGATGGCTCCCACACCAGGTAGAACGGCGCCGGCGTCTTCACCGCCGTGCCGGACGGCAGTTGTTCCCATGTTGCTGCGGCATCGCGGTCCCGCTTGGCAAGAATGTTTCCGCCGCCGCGTGCGAGACGCATCGTCAGCGGTGCGCGATAGCCATCCCGACACACCAACACCAGATGCGCGTCGTCGCCCAGGCTCGCTCGAGCCGGCGCCAGCCTTTCGACGACCTCGCTGAGGCGAAACCCTTCATATCGCTTGGGGCGCCGGTAGACCGGATCCTCGACGTCGATCGAATGCGTGGCGAGTTCCTGCAACGCGGCGGGCTGCGGCTCGAGTTGGATCGTGAAGAGCGGGGAGGCGTCCGTTCCCGTGTTCCCTGGCCTGGCTGGCTCCATGACGAATCCTGTCGGCACTGGCGCCTCGCGACGGCAGGCTGACAGGAGCGCGACGGCGGTCAGCAGGACCAGGGCTCGAACGAGAGTGACGCGCATGCAGCCATTCTCTGGCGAAAGGGGCGTAAGCTACTTCGCCGTCCCGTCGGAGGCGATCCGGATGCAGAGCAGATGCTCGGCGAGCTGATACGGCAGACCGTTATCCAGGTAGTTGGTCAGCTCTTCGGTCCGCAGGGTCAGCGCGGCAGCTTCGTGGCGGGCGCGCTCGCGCAGGTCGTCGCTGAGGCTGTCGTCCCGGGCAAGGATCGACAGGGCGGCACGCGACCACGGGTACCAGAGGAAACTGCTGCCCTCGAGGGTGGTCGAGGAGTCACCGAGGGCGACGTGCACGTCCGAGTCGGGCACGCGCGCGTTGGCGGGAATCGAGAGGCTTCTCAGTGAAACCTCGGCGAACTTGCTCTTTGCGTCGCGGAAGCGGATATCGGTGCCGCGATCCGGCAACTGCTGCCGCAGCAGTTCGAGGACAACCAGCGCCTGCGCGGTCAATCCCGGAAAATCCTCGGTCTGATAGCGGCGGCGCGGATTTGGCACCCATCCAAGTTGGGCGTGGCGCTCGTTGAGCAGCCAGTCCATCCCCTTGACCGCGCCCGCCACCGCTTCGTCGGTCCGAATGCCTTCGCGAAACGCCGCACTCAATGCCCAGAGCGCCATGACTGTCGAGTACGTGCGCGTATTGTCATCGCGCACGTCACGAATCGGGCTCCAGCCGCCGGCGCCGGTCTGTCTGGTCAGCAGCGTGTTCACGTCGCGCGCGATGCGGCTGGTGACAGTCGCCCTGTCGGTCTGGCTCCAGAGGTTGGCCCGCACGCTGGCGACTTCAGCGAGCACCGACCAGCCGGTGATTTCGGTGATCGTCGGTATCCGGCCGGCGAAATACGCCCAGCCATCGTCGGGGGCAGGCGAACGAACGGTATCGAGAAAATTGACGGCGTTGCGAATCTGCTGCTGCTCCAACGAGGTCAATCGGGAAGAGTCGAAGCCTGTATTGGCAAGGATGCCGACGACCGCTTGCGCCGTCACCCACGCCTGCACCTGCGCATTCTCCACGTTGCCCCCGTCGCGAAGACCCCCGGAGACCGGATCCACGAACGTGAACAGGCGGCGACGCCAGTCGTCGCTGCGTTGCACCAGATAGCGATCGTAGGCGAGCGCAAAGGCGTCGGGCGCGGGGACGTTGACTCTCGCGAGCAGTCCGCAGCCAAGCCAGAGCAAAGCGCACAGAGCGATGCCGGTGGATCGGCGGCGCTGCCTTAGGAGCTCGACCGAGATCAGCGCCGCACCGAGGAGCAGCGTGGCGATCTCAAGCCCGCGCAAGACGACGTTCCAGTTTTTGGCGCGTTGCAGGCCGACGCGGCCGATCAGCGAGCTCAGGGCCTCGCCCGACAGTCCGCCGATGAGGAGCAGTACGCCGATGAAGAAACTGGCGAGGCCGAGCACGAGCGCTCGACGTTTGATCCAGTTGAGCGCCCGGGACATCTGCGCGGCCACGGCCGCGCCCGTCACACCCGAGCGCTCGACCGTCGGTCTCGCGAGGTTCTGCCGGCGTCCGATGGCCGTATTGATGCCCTCGCGCAGACGAACCCAGCCGTCCTCCTTCCACAGGTCGACGCGCTGTAACGCCCCGAGCGACTTGGGCATCTCGCAGTCCTCGAGCATCACCGGCCAGAGATAGTTGTCAGGACCGGAGCGGGCGTACCACTGATTCAGCCCCCTCGAGAGCTCCTGTCGCAGGACGCCGGCCCGGTCCACTGAGTGCGTCGAGATGCAGCAGAGAAAGAAGTCTGCCGACTGAATGGCCTCATCGATGGTGCGCGCCCATGGATCGCCCAGGACCAGGTTCTCGTCGTCCATCCATGGGCTCAGGCCGATACCTTTCAGGCGGTGATAGAGCTCCTTGACCTCCTTCTGATCCTGATGTGCGTAGCTGATGAAGACCTTCGCCGGCGGCGCGGCAGGCACGGACAGGGCTGCGGCAGGCACGAGCACGGCGGCTGTCCCCGGGCCGGCGCCGTCCTGACTGATGATGAAGTCGCGGAAGCAATCGCTGAAGACGACGAGATGGCCATCTTCGTTGCGCAGATGTCCGCGCTCTTCAAGATGTTCAACCGCGGGCTCGAGCGCGGTGCGCGCGGCATGGCCACGCGCTGCCGCCGACATGATCTCGCGCTCTCCCTCGGTGAAGAACTTCCACGCGCCCTCGAAATGCGGCAGCGCTTCCTCCATGAAGCGGCGATCGAGCTGCTCGCGGTCGAGCGGCTTCTGGGCGCCGTTCTCGGTGCGCCAGTCGAAGGCGGCGCTGCACGCGATCTGCAGATAGAGCGGATGGTGCCCGCCGCGGCTGATGATCCATGGCTCGTCGGCGGTCAGCACGCATCCCGAAGGCTGCGACAAGGCGATCAGTTCCCGCGTCTCCGTCTCGGTGAAGGAACCGAGATTCAGCTTATGCAGGATGTTGAACAGCGGCGAGCCGGACAGCCGGCGATCGGCGCTGAGCGTATAGAGGTCGACGTGCGATGTCACGACCAGCGACACTGGATACGAGTTCGCCAGGCTGCGCAGGTAATTGAAGAACTCCACCGGCAGCTGCTCGGCGCCTCCGTCCTCCCGCATCAGCACCTGGAACTCATCGATCAGCATCACCAGCGCGCGCCCCTCCTGCTGCAGCGAACGGCACCACTCTTCGAGACTGTCGTAATCGGTGATCGAGCTGATGTTGACGCCCGCCGATGCCATTTCCGCGGCCAGCCGCTCGAAGAACATCTCCGATGTCCAGCGCAGCCGGCTCTGCATATCGAGGTAGACGAAGACGTAGCTCTCGGGCTTGCTCAGAAACCTGCTGCGCCGCGTCAGCACCGCTCGCAACAGCGACGACTTGCCGATGCGCCGATCGCCGACGATGGAGACTGATTGCGGCTGCGGCCCGCCAATCCGGTTGAACAACCGTTTCAGTTCGGCCGCGCGCCCGACGAAGGAGACGTCGTCGCGGATGGCAGTGCGATTCAGATACGGGTTCGTCATCCAGACTGTCTCCGCTGATGCGCCACGCCCCACCACAACTGTTCTTTCCTGATCCACTGGCGAATGAAATCGACGGGGAATCGATAGCGGCCCGCGGATTCCTCCAGGATCTCGCTGATTGTCAGACGGCGCAGCTCTGCGACCACGGCGGTCGGCGCATGATCCGATGCCACCAGGAGGGCGTCGGCGTTGGCCGCGGCGTCCGGCTCCGACAGCAGCCTCGCCAGCTCCGCCATGATCCAGCACTGCAGCGACGTACTGCCCCTCCACATGTCGTCGAGTGGCAGCGGCGGCTCGGCGAGCAACTGGTCGGTCACTTGCGTGACGACGTCCGCCGAGGCGAGGCGCGTGCGGCGCTCGTTGAGCGCGTCGACCAGCCGCTGACAGAACGTCTGTGCGTAATAGGGGTGCCCGCCGGTCAGACGGAGCAGGCGCTCGGGCACGCCGTCTTCGAATTCGATCTGATCGCCGACGGGTTCGCGAATGAGCCGCATGCCCTCCGGCCGGCTGAGAAGGCCGATCCGGCGGCCGATCGACTTCGGTGCGATTACCGACCAGAACGGGCCCCCGAGCCTGGTGCCGTCGGACGATCCGGTCGAAACAATCGACAGCCGGGAGTCGCTCTCAAGGATCGACATGAGGAATGACGTGACCTCGGACGACAGCGTCCCGTCGCGCATTTTCATGTCCATGGCGTCGACTTCGTCGAAGAGTAGCACGAGCGTGCAGGCGGGAAATCGAAGGTTGAGCGTCTGGATCATCGACAGCAGGCGGTCCGCTGCCTGGCCGTCGCCCGTCGCGAACGTGATCGACAGCTCGCGCGAAATCGTACGCGCCACACCGGCATAGAAGGCCTCATCGCCGTCCAGCATCGGCAGGAGCCCGTGGGTGTCGACGAAGACGGGCAGGATAGAGCCGCGCTCGCGTTGGTTGCGAATCTGGTGCAGCAGCGATGTCTTGCCGATCCGGCGCTGTCCGTACAGCAGAATCATCTCGTTGCCGGGCTGCGACAGCCGCTCGTCGATCCAGCGCAGATCCTCCTGGCGCCCGTAGAACATGCTGGACGATCGCACCGGGTTGCCCACGACGTAGGGATTGGGGATCGGCTGGAGATCGGACCGCTGGCGCATCGACACGAACAGCTGGTTCATCGCCTGCGACAGCTCCGAGATCTCGTCGTGGCTGGCGGTATTGCCGATCAGATCGAAGCGGCCCGCGCTCGCTTCGTTCACCATGTGCGTGAACTCCTTGACCGACAGACTCACAGAGCGGCCGAGCCATACGCCGACGAGCGCCACTGACAGGATGACGGCCAGCGTTGCCAGGATCACCGCTTCCCGCAGCCGTTCGAGTGGGGCGAAGATATCCGAGTAGTCGACGCCGATGCCGAGCCTCCAGTCGAAGGCGAACGACTCGCCGCCGGTCGATGCGTCGACTCGGTTGAACACCGCGAACTTGCGGTTGCCCGGCGGGAATTCGTACTCGAAAGCGCGTCCCGTGGCGTCCACCGCGGCTTTCGTCACCTCAGGCAGCTTGAAGTCTCGGGTCGGGCTCAATCCGAGGAAGCTCCCCTGCGGCATGCGCGAGTCGGCGTACCTGGCCTGCGGATCTCTGGCCTTGTGAGCAATAACCCGGTCGCCGCCACTGTCGAACACGAATCCGTACCCGCTCTTCAACCCGATGCCCGCCAGGTGTCGCTCTGCTTCGTCGACGATGCGCTGAAAGGGTGCCCAGGAGGCGATGGCAACCAGCGCGCGCGTGTTCGCCCCGCCCGGGTCGAGGACCGGCACCGCCATCACCAGCTGATGACTGCGCACCACGTCGTCTGGGCTCGTGATCGTCTTGCGGGCGTAGAGCTCGTTGACCTTGGCGATGGCGCGCCACGACAACGAGGAGGGGAGGCGATGGTCGAGCGTGCGGCGGATCCACTGGTCGTCCTGTTCGCCGATCAGGCCGGCGATGTCGCTACCCACCAGCGACTGCGCGCCAAGCGGACGCGCGAGCGGCACACTCAGCGCTAGGTCGTTGATCGCCGTGATGCGTCGATTGTGATCGACGAGCGCAATGATGTCGTAGCGGGAGGCCGACAGGTCGCCGAGGCCGCGCAGCCAGGTCTGAAACCGGTCCTGCTCGGACGCGCCTGGGAGACTCCGCGCCGCCGGGCTGACGAGAAAGCGCGCCCAGGACGCCAATTCATCCCGGACCTCCGACAGTTGATCGACGAGGTGCTGCGTCAGGTTGTCGGCGAGACCGCGTGCGAGCTGTTCCCGGCTGTCATAGAGCTCGTTACGGGCTGTCTGATGAAGATAGAACGCGGCTATCAGACTGACGGCGAAGACGACGGCGACAGGGAGGAGGCTCAGCCGTTGACGCAGGCTTCTCAGACCGAGGGACTGACGTAAGGACGATGTGGCCATTTGTGAAGAGCGAGACGACGTTTGGGCGATGTTAGTGCATTGTCAATAACCCAGTGACGAGAGGAAGTATAGAGGGCGAAGGCAGGATTAGATCCTTATCGCTCCTGGCCCAGCAGAATCCTTGCGCAGCGACGGCACACTGTGCCGCCAGGCCGACCAGGTGAGGGATTCGGTCTGTGCCGGCCACGAGTTTTTAGATCCGCGCGACGCGGGCCACGCAGTGGTCACAAGCTGACGACGGCGATCCTCGCCTTTCTCCACGAGCTCCTCTCTCTAGGGTGTGCTGGCCTTGTCGGTCCACGCGGCAAGCAGCGCGCGCGCAAGAGCGCCCTTCTGCGTGGACGAGATCACTTCGAGCTGGACGAGCCGGGCGCCCTGGCGAACGAATACGCCTTCGATCGAATACGACACGCCGAGCCAATCGGCGCGCAGCACGTAGGACGCGGCGCCACCGGACCCGCGTCGAGCGGAACACGCGGCAGCCGCCTGCTCGGGCATCATCGTGGCCGTGCTCCACACGGCGGCACGCATGGCAAAGGTCACGTCGCGAGCGGGATAGGCGGCAACGGCGCCGTTGGACCGCGGCAGGCCCGGGCACGCGGAGACCGTGCCCGGCTCGAGCACCCAGCCGGAGGGAATCGGCAGGCCGAGACCGTCCTGTGACGGCGAGCCCGCGGACCAGGCAAGCTTCTCGATCGGTTCCACCTCGCCGGTGACCAGGCGCTGACCCTCGAGGCTCTGCAACGAGTTGCGCAGCACGCTTTCGTTGTACGCGAGCTGCTCCGCCGAGCCGACGTAACGCGCGACGAGCTTCTCCGTCCCGAGTTCGAGAATGGCGTATTGCATCCGGACCGGCTGGTCTCTCCCCGCGAGCGTCCCGCTCGCGCGTCCCAG
>DASTDR010000230.1:0-6670 GCA_035710265.1 Gemmatimonadales bacterium
TTCGCCAAGGTTTCGCTCTGGTGTTCCTTCGACGATCAGAGTCGCGCGATTCTCTGGAGGCGCAACTAAGAGGCCGAGGCTAAGTCCCCGTTGCGTTCCGGCACGATTCTCGCTGCGCTGGGCTAGCGACCCGCTCTTGGGATTGTGCCGGTGAAACGCCAGCTCGCGAAGTACGCTCTCTTGTCATGTGTAGTCGCAAGTATTTGGGCGATCGCATGTAGTCCTGATGCTCCCGGCATTCTCCCGCCTCCCCCGTCGTTACCTCCGCCGCCACCGACCTCCCCGCCGGGTTACGACGTAATCGATCTCGGCACGCTCGGCGGTGCATCCGCGAGGCCCCTTGCCCTCAATGACAGCGGCCAAGTGGTCGGCTCGAGTCAGACCGCGGCGGGCGACTGGCACGCCTTTCTCTGGGACAACGGCGTGATGCGAGACCTGGGGTTGCCGTACGCAACGAGTAAAGCAGAGGGCATTACCAATTCGCGTGTAATCAGCGGCGTCGGGACCACGACAACGGAGCAGAGCCGCGTGTTTCGCTGGAATGCCGGGTCGCTGACTGAGCTCGGGACGGTCTACGAGTACACCGGTGATCGCATGCGCGTCGTCGCCATGACCGCGCAGAACGTGCTGGCGACTTACCGATCTGAGTTCGATCGGTCCTTCTCGACGCTCTGGCGCAACGGCACCAAGCAAGACCTGGACGGGCTGGAAGGACACAGTGAGTCGGGGGCGACGGCGATGAATGGGCGAGGGCAGATCGTCGGCGCGAGCCTGGTGCCAGGACCAGCAGTCCATGACGTCCACCATGCATACATCTGGGAAGACGGAGCGATCCGTGACTTGGGTGTGCTCCAGCACTTCGATTGTGACATTGGCAGAGACTGCGGCGCGGCATGGGCCACGGATCTCAACAGTACCGGCGATGTGGTTGGACACAGCATCGATTCGGCGTACCGGGACCATGCAGTGCTTTGGCCGCGCGGTGGGGCCGACGGATCAATCCGCGATCTCGGCCTGTGGACGCCGGTGGCGATCAACGAAGCAGGTGACATTGCCGGTCATCGTATGACCAGCGATACAGGCATCGGCTTCTTCTGGCGCAACGGCACGCTCACATCCGTCGGGTCTCTCGGAGGACGTTCAACCTCTGTGGTTGACATGAATGATCAGAGCACGGTGGTTGGGACAAGCCTGACGGCGCTAGGCGTGCCCCACGCCTTTGTATGGAAGCCGGGACAGGGGGCGCCGACCGATCTCGCAGGGGCCGGCGATGTGGGGACGGTCGCGGTAGCGGTAAACAGCAGAGGAGATGTTCTCGGTCATACCTGTTCTGCGATTTCTCATGGGGTCTGCTCCTCCTTTGAACCGCATCGCGCGATTCTCTGGCGCGTGAAGCCGTAGGCTACGGCCCGCCGTTCCGGCCTTTGGCGGCATGCTGACGGGTCGCGCGGCGCCGCTGCCGATCGGTGAGCACGATACGCAACAGCAGGGCCAGCCCGCCCCCCGCAGCGCCAAGAAAGAACAGCATCGCGAGTCCCGGATAACCCCAGATCGTGAATGATGTGGGAATCTGCATCAGCATCGCCGCGCCGACGATGAGTGCCGCGATGACCAGGCCTACCGTGATCCGGTTCGCCACGGTCTGCAGCCCTCCCATCAACCCGCCGGCATCGATCCCCGTATCGATCTTGAAGCCAATCTTGTTGCCGGCGGTCGCGTCCAGGATCTTGTTGATCCTCGACGGCATCCGCATGACGAGGTCTTTCATCTCGAGCAACCCGGCGTACACGTTGCCCGGAGACATCGCTTTCACCATGCGCTGACGCATGATCTTGGATGAGTTGCGCTTGATCGACGTGCTGGGGTCGAACTCCGGTGCCAGCACCCGCCCGATTCCATCGAGATTGAGCAGAGCCTTGCCGAGGACCGTCAGCTCCTGCGGCATCCGGATGCCTACTTCGCCCGCCTGCTTGGCCATGTCCAGAAAGACTTTCCCCACCTGCAGCTCACCGAGGGTGGTATCCTGCGTCCGGGCCACGACGTCTTCGACGCGCTCGCGGAATTCTTTCTCGTCGAACTCGTCGGTGGTCTCGCCGATCTTGATCGCGATGTCGGAGACCTCGTCGGCACGCCCCTCGCTGACCGCCAGCACCATCTGCAGCAGATGCTCCTGCAGCCGCGGACCGATTCGATCCACCATGCCGAGGTCGAGGAGCGCGATGCGCCCGTCGTCGGTGAGAAACACGTTGCCGGGATGCGGGTCGGCGTGGAAGAAGCCGTCCACGAAGATCTGCTTCAGATAGGCCCGGAACAGGTCCTCGGCCAGCGCGTCGCCGTCCAATTCCAGCAGCACCACGGGACTGACACTGTCGACTTTGTTGCCGGCGATGTAGTCCATGGTCAGCACGCGCGCGGTACTGTAATCGGGCACCGGCCGCGGCACGACGATCCGCTCGAACTCGGCAAGATTATCGGCGAGCAGCGTCAGGTTGCCCGCCTCGCGGCGGTAGTCGAGCTCGGCCAGCAGCGTCTTATGGAACTCGTCGACCATGCCGCTGAAGTGAAACCGCTTGCCGACTTTGGTGCGGCGATCGAGCACGGCCGCGATCTCAGCGAGAGCCGCGAGATCTTCGATGACCTGGTCCCGGATGTTCGGTCGTTGCACCTTCACGACGACCTGGCGCCCGTCCCGCAGTGTCGCGCGATGCACCTGCCCAAGTGATGCCGCAGCCAGCGGCTCCGTCGAGAACTGAGCGAACGCTTTCGAGATCCGCACACCCAGCTCTTCCGTGACGATCTGCTCGAGTTCTTCGTAGGAGAACGGCTCGACCTTGTCCTGCAGCCGCGACAACGCTTCGATGTACGGCGGGGGCAGTAGATCGGGCCTCGTGGAGAGAAGCTGGCCCAGTTTCACGAACGTGGGCCCCATCGCCTCCAGGTCGGACGCCAGCTCCTCGGCCTTGGGAGTCGACACGACCGTGCCCTTCGCCGGCTCGAGCTCCGCATCCCACCCTGCTTCCCGGACCACGTCCGAGCGGCCGTACTTGATCAGCAGGACGGCAATGTCCTTGTAGCGCTTGACGTGGGCGAGTTTCAGCGAAGTGCTCATGCGTCGTTCCGGCCGGCAGAGGATTAATTCAACTTCGCTGCGATCCTTCCGGAATTGCATCGGTCATAGGAACTAACGCTTCTGGTATCAGCGGTCGAGCCGAAATGTCTCGGCGTCGTCGTTGGGCCGGCCCATGCACAGATCGGCGACGATCTTCGCGGCGATCGCACCGAACGTGATGCCGTTAGCACCGTACCCAAGAGCGTATAGCGCCTGCGGACAATCCGGCATCGGCCCAACGTAGGGAAGTCCGTCCCGCGTCTCGCCGAACGTGCCGGCCCAGGTGAACGCGGTCTGGGTCTCGCGAGTGGGGAGCCACTTCGCGATCTGCTTCTCCAGCCGCCGGGTGCGGTCGGGCATGAACCGGTCGCGCCAGGCCGGGTCCTTGAACGGCATGTCGGCGCCGCCGATCATCACGCGAGCGTCCTCGGTGGCTCGCATGTACGCGTAGGGGCGCGCTGTTTCCCACACGATGCATTGCCCCTTCCAGGGGCCGAGGTCCTCGAGCGGCTCGGTGACGAGGGCATAGGTCGAGCGCAATGCGACCATACCTTCCCTGAGCGCCGGCGGCATTTCGTATCCCATCGCGTAGACCACCCAGCGTGACCGTATCTCGCCGCGGTCGGTCACCACGGTGAGACCGCTCCCCTGGGGACGGACGTCACGCGCCGGCGTCCGCGACAAGAGAACAGCGCCGCGGCTCATTGATCGGCGCAGCAGCGCGCGCGTAAGCCGGACGGGATCGACGATCCCAGCGGTCCCCGTGTGAATCGCCCCATGAGAGGGGAAGCCATACGCCTGCCGGACCTGCGCGGCGGTCCAGTACTCTGCGTCGAGACCGTGCCGCTGTCGTAACGCCGTCTCTTCTTGCAGTAGTCTGCTATCACGGCGCTGCGTCGCGAGGCAAACGCTGGGGCATGAGGCAAATCCCGTCGGCTCCGGCAGCGAGGTCGCGATCGCTCCCAACTCATGGATCACACCCTGGCTGAGCCGATACGCCCGCACGGCGGTTGCCTCCCCCCTCATCTTGCTCAGCTCGACGAGCGGGACGTCGATCTCGTAGCTGAGCAGCGAGGTACTGGCGGCCGTACTGCCGCACGCGGGCGCCCGGCGGTCGAGCACCACGGCGGCCAGCCCCTCCGCGCTCAGCGCGTCAACCACGAGCGCGCCCGTGATCCCGGCACCGATGATGACCACGTCGCAGGAGGGGGGGACGGAGGACCAGGCTTCCTCCCCCATCTCCCCCAGACCGTCTTGGAGCAGCCAGAAAGGCGCACCAGAATGGAGTCGCACGGATCTAGTCCTGATCTTCCGTCAGACCGATGGTTCCATGAGGTGACGTCCCGGTACGTTTCCTGCACACATCACGGGACGGAGTTAGACATATGTCGCTGGAAACCATGCAGGACCTGCTGATACACCAGTTGCAGGACATTTACAGCGCCGAGCAGATGCTCACGAAGGCGCTGCCGAAAATGCAGGAAAAGGCCTCGACCGAGGAGCTGGCGACGGCATTCGGCAACCACCTGGCTGAGACGAAGAATCAGGTGGCGCGGCTCGACCAGGTGTTCAGGATCCTTGGCGAGCAGGCAAGCGGGGTGAAGTGCAGGGCAATGGAAGGGCTCATCGCGGAAGTGCAGGAGATCCTCGATGAGGACGGCAACGAGTCCGTGATCGACGCCGGCATCATCGCAGCCGCCCAGCGCGTTGAGCACTACGAGATCTCGGCCTACGGTTCGGCAAAAGCCTTTGCGGCCCTGCTCGGACTCTCGGATGTGGTGGAGCTCTTGAACGAGAGTCAGCAGGAAGAGACGACAGCGGACAAAAAGTTGTCGCTGATCGCCACGACAGAGGTCAACGCGCGCGCCGCAGGCACGGATCCCAGCATGGCGGCTAAGACATTGTAGCCTTCAGCCTCGCGAGCAGGACGTGACAGACCTCGCCGTTCAAGTACAAGAGCTCATCGAAACACCGGCGGGACAGGCCAGCCGCCCATCGCGGCTGGCCTTTTTTTCCTCCCGGCTGATGATTCCTCTCCTCGCCGGCATCCTCGTCGTGCTGGGAATCGCAGGACTTCAGTTCGCCAGCAGCCTGCTCATTCCGATCGTCGTCGCCGTGCTGCTCTCGCTGCTGCTCAATCCCCTCGTGCGCTGGATGTGCCGCTATGGGGTCGCCGAACCGGCCGCAGCGGGAATAATCGTGTTCGGAACGGTGATTCTGATCATCTCGGCGGTCATGGTGTTGTCCGGACCGGCGATCGAGTGGTTGCGCGGCGCGCCGGCGACGATGGAGCGAGTCGAGGACAAGCTGCGCTCGATCGAGCCGCTGAGCGCGATTCAGGCGACGGCTACCAGCCTGGCCCATCTCGCCGGGGGCACCGATTCATCCGCAGCCACGATCCAGGTCGTTCCCCCGGGCCCGCTGCAGGGAATGGGATGGACGACCGCGCATGTCGTCGGCGGCATTCTGACGATCATCTTCCTCACGTTTTTCCTGCTCTCGTCCGGGTCGATGTTCCGGCGCAAAGTCGCCTACCTCGTGCCGGGAGGCACCCAGCGGACCCGGATCAAGCGGGCGCTGTTCGAGATCGAGCAACAGATGTCGCGCTATCTGCTCATCAACACGTTGATCAGCATCGGCTTTGGTCTCGGAACCTGGGCGCTGCTCGAGGTGATCGGCGTGCCCAACGCCCTCCTGTGGGGGACCGTCGCGGGCCTCTCGAACTTCATACCGTACCTCGGCGCCGCCGCCACCGTCATACTGATTGGGATCGTCACGCTGGCGACGTTTGATGGCACGCAGGAAACGGTGTTTGCGTGTGGCGGCTTTCTGCTGCTCGACCTGATCAAAGGGCACCTCGTGAGTCCGATGGTCATGGGACGCAGCATGCCGCTCAACACCGTAGCGGTGCTGCTCTCGCTGTTGTTCTGGGGTTGGGTGTGGGGGATCATGGGTGTGATTGTCGCGGTCCCGCTCACGGTCATGATCCAGGTCATCTGCTCTCACACTGAGCGGTTTCGTTGTGTTGGGATCGTCCTGGGAAATTGGGGCGCGCAGCGTCCAACGTGAAACCCTGGGCTTGCCCGGGTCCGTACGTTTTCATAGTTTGATCGCAGCAGCCTCCCGTTGTTCGCAGTTCATAGAGGAAAGGGTTTTCGGACTGAAATGATCAATCAATCCACCGTTACGCCAACGATGCGGCGCCTGTGGGCGGAGCCGAGCACTCTGTGCCGGCTCGGGCCACTGTTCGACGCCCGTGGGCGTATTGCGTCCGGCTCGGCCGGCGCCGGTGGAGGCGGAGGAGCACCCTAGAAGTCGATCGGATCGTATTCGTGCCGTGATCCGGCCTTCCGGGTGCTTCTGAAGACCTGGGAGGCCGTTCTGTTACCCAAGACTTGAGGATCAGGGCATGAGCTCGCTACAACAACTCGACGACCACATCATCGCGCGCTACACCGCCCAGCCTTCGCGGCTTCCACCCGAGGTGCGGCGGCAGATCGAGTACGCCTGGCACGGCGCGCCGGTCCAGCTCTACGCTCTCGCCGATCTCGATCAGAGCCT
>DASTDR010000231.1:0-2560 GCA_035710265.1 Gemmatimonadales bacterium
CAGAGTATGCGGCGGCCTACAGAACCGCAAGCGTAACCTACGGCCTCGTAGGCCGGTTGCCGGGGCCAACTCCCAGGAGGACTCTAACTCCCGAGCCATCGAGTATGCTGGGCACACCAAGCCAGAAGGGCCCGGCGCCGAAGCGCCGGGCCCTTCTGCGAACTTTTCGGTCGTGGTGCTTAGAACCTCGGCCGCTCCGACACGTCGGCGGGTAAGCCCGCGCCGACCGCGGAGCACCCGCTTCCGCGCGCGTCACGCCCGCCGAGCGCCACGAAGGCCGGGTTCCGATCGTACTCGTCGACCGGGAATGCTAACCGGACGCCGCCCTGATAGCGGTAACCCGACGGTACGAACCCCTCGAACCTGGGGAACCACATCAGGTCGGTGTGCTGGATCTTCCACTGCCACCAGCGGCCATATTCGCCGCCGTAGAGCTCGCGACGGGCCTCCTCGAGGATGACCAGGCGCATCGCCGCCTGACTCGCGGTCAGCGTCGCGCCATACGTGGCGTCGATGTCCGGAACCGCCGCGGGTCGCAGCGTGTTGATGATGTTGATGGCTATCTGGCGACTCGCCGGCGTATTGACCACCTCGTTCTCGTAGCGGGCCCGGATGAGCTGGAGCTCGCGGAACGTCACGAGCGGGATGTCGGTATCCACGGTCGTGAACTCGTTGGGCACCTCGCGCTTCGCAGGTCCCTGGGTCGACTTGAAGATGTGCGGCACTCGCGTGTCCACCACGGCGCCGTTGCCCAGGGATACCGGAGCCTCCGTGATGCTACGGATCTCCGACGCCCAACGCACCGCAACGTTGCTCGCCTCGAGCGTGCGGCCGTCGGGCATGACGCCGAGGAAGATGTAGCCCGTGAACGGGATCGTGTTGGGCCACGTCGTCCCCGTCGCCGGGTTCGGATTCCGGGACGGGCCGCCCCACCACGTGTTGACGCCGATCATTCCGGAGAATGCGACGGCCGTGCCGGCGTCGTAGACCTTGTTTCTGCGCTGAGAGCCCGACTCGCGCGTCGCGTAAGCCGCGAACGTCGCAGCGGCCCCCAGGATCGTCTGGGCGTCCGCGTTGGCACCGGCGAGGTCGCCGGCGGCCAGGCGCAGCTGCGCACGCAGCCCGAGCGCCATGCGCTGGGCGCTCGACGACGCCCCGTTGGGCATCGCGAAGTCACCGACGTTCGTGATGTGCACGAGCGCGCGGTTGGTCACCCAGTCCTGTGCCACCGCGTTGAGCTCGTCGGCGGTCATGAAGCGGCCGGCGTCGAACGTGCCCTCGCAGTAGTACTGCGCGAAGTGTCCGAGTGCTTCCGCGCCGTAGACGGCAGCGATCGCCGCGAGGCGCTCACCACCGGTGATCTGGCCCATCCAGCCGTCGTCGATGAGACGGTCGTAGATGCCCTTGATCGCGCTCGATCCACCCGAGTTCCCGAGCTTCGCCGGATCCGTCGAGATCAGTTGGCGCGTGCCCATGAACTGGTCGAAGAAGGAGCCGTTCGACTGGGCACTGTCGCACGTGCCCGTGCCCGGCGTGCCGAGGAATACGTGCGCGCCGCCGGCCACGCCGGCAACGGATTCGAAGATGTCCTCGTGCCCCATCGCGATCCAGGACATTGACGAGGCGCCGCACTCGAAGAGCGCCTGCGCCGAGTTCACCTGGATCTGCGCCGAGGAGATGTTCGAGATCGCTTCGTCCGTCAGGATGTGGGGCAGCTCCACTTCGAGCAGCGAGTCGCAGGCGCCGAGCGCGCCCACCGACACACCGATCGCGAGGATGCGGGCCGCCTGGCCCGCGCTGCCTCTGAGTTGTTTCTGTCGCATGGTTTTATGTCGTCTTGGTCGGAGTTCGGGAGAGCCTCGGTGCCCGGCGGCGCGGAGTCGCTCCGCGCCGCCGGACGTTCCGAGCTAGCTCAATGGCTCAGAAGGTGACCCGCAGCGTCAGGTTCAGGCTCGTCATCGGCGGTTGCGCCCAGAAGTTGCCGGCGCCCGCGAGGTTGTTCGGGTTCCCGTTCTCCGGGTCCGTGATCGGGTGGTTCTGAATCCGCTTCTGCGCCTGCCAGATCGTGAGGATGTTACGCGCCGAGAACGCCAGCGAAGCGCGCGACGCACCCGTCACGCCGATCAGGGACTGCGGCAGGTTGTAGCGCGCCCCCAGCTCCCGGATCTTCCAGAAGTCTTGGTCGAAGAGGCACTTGTCCCACGCGCAGCCCGTGCCGACCGCGATGTCGTACGCGACCCACCACGGATCGTCCTCGGCTATGGAGGCCGCCGAGTTGTTGTAGTTGTGACCCCACAGGTGACCGCTGTCCACTCCCACGCGGCCGTACTGACCCTCGGCCAGCGCGAACACCTGGAGGTCGCCCTCCAGGAACGTGAACCTCGGGCCCACGCTGAACGTGTTCGTCGCGAAGCCGCGGCCGGCGAAGATGTTCCGGTCGACGGCGTTGCCGCACTGCTCGATCGCCCCGCCCGCATATCGTGAGTAGCGGTTCACAGCCGGATCGGACTCGCCGCCCGGCGCCGACGTCACACCCATGTCGCAGTACGCATACAGCGTC
>DASTDR010000232.1:0-2290 GCA_035710265.1 Gemmatimonadales bacterium
GCCCTTCGAGCACTAGCTCGCACGCCGAGACCACCGTGGCGGGATCCTTCTTGGCGGCGAGACCGACCTGATCTACCAGGTCCAGCAGCCCGGGCACGACCGTGAAGCCCTTGAGCAGCGCCTCCGAGCGCTCGTCCGGGGTGATCTTGAGCGCGCCGCCTTCGTCGAACCAGTGGACGATGTCGTCCACGTTGGCGCCGCCCACGCGTCCCTCGAAAGTGCGCCCGGCGGCGCGGCGAATCAGGTCCTTGGCGATCGTCTCCGATCCCTGCAGCTCGCCCTCGTACTCCAGCTCGAGCTTGCCCGTAATCGCGGGCAAGGCGGCGTAGACATCGGAGATGCGCGGCACGATCGCTTTCTCTTTGGTGAGAATCGTGCGCCGCTCGGCGTTCGACACGACGTTGTCGAGCACGCTGATCGGGAGCCGCTGCGATACGCCGCTGCGGCGATCGACGCGCTTGTCCTCGCGCGCCTCGAACGCGATCCGCTCGACCAGCTCGACCATGAAGTCGGGGACACGGATGGACCTTGGACCACCATTCCTCTCCACCCACGCCTCTTGTTGCGTAATCGCCGACCCCAACTCCACGGTCAGCGGATAATGCGTCGTGATTTCCGAGCCAATCCGGTCCTTCAGCGGGGTAATGATCTTCCCCCGCGCCGTGTAGTCCTCGGGGTTCGCCGTAAAGACCAACGCCACGTCGAGGTTCAGTCGAACGGGGTAGCCTTTGATCTGAACGTCGCCTTCCTGCATGATGTTGAAGAGGCCGACCTGAATCTTCCCCGCCAGATCCGGCAGCTCGTTGATCGCGAAAATCCCGCGATTGGCGCGTGGCAGCAGCCCGAAATGCATCGTCAGCTCGTCGGACAGCAGGTGCCCGCCGCGCGCGGCCTTGATGGGATCCACGTCGCCGATGATGTCGGCGATCGTGACGTCCGGCGTCGCGAGCTTTTCGACGAACCGCAGCTCGCGCGGCAGCCAGGCCACGGGCGTGCCGTCGCCGCGCTCGGCGATCAGCTCGCGCCCATACTTGGAGATCGGATTGAATGGATCGTCGTTGACTTCACTGCCGGCGATGAAGGGGACTTCTTCGTCGAGCAGTGAGACGAGCTGCCGCAGGATGCGGCTTTTCGCCTGCCCGCGCAGCCCCAGCAAGATGAAATGGTGACGGGAGAGGATCGCGTTGACGAGCTGCGGCAGGACCGTTTCCTCGTACCCCACGATTCCCGGGAACAGCTGCGATCCGTTCTCCAAGAGACAGATGAGGTTCTCCCGCATTTCATCCTTGACGGTGCGCTGGCGGCGCGCCGGACTCGCCCACTCCGTGCGTTTCAACTCCCCGAGTGTCGTCGCTTGGGTCATGGCTCGACGTTAACGAACCAAGGCCCGCCTTGACAGGGGGTGGGCCCAACGACAGCCTCTCAGTCATGCGAGTTTATTCCGTACTGCTGGTCGCAGTCGTCGCCGCCGCGCCATCGCTCCGGGCGCAGCGCCCGGCCCTACCGCCCGTCGACTCGACCAGTGTCGTCTCGCTCCGCCTTACGGATGGATCGCAGCTCACTGGCCGCATCGTGGCCGGTGACGACACCTCGGTAACGCTGCTCACGTTCGCGGGTGCCCGCGTCGCGCTGCCGCATCGCTCCATTTCGTCGTGGCGGCCGCAGGCCGGGCGCGTGACGGCCAGCGGCTTTCAGCGCGCCGACCCGAACACGAGCCGCCTGTTCTTCGCGCCCACGGCGCGAACGCTGCCCGAGGGCACCGGGTACTTCGCGGACTACTACCTCTTCTTCCCGACCGCAGGAGTCGGCGTGACCGATCGGGTCATGCTGTCGGGCGGGATGTCCATCATTCCCGGGCTCAGCAGCCAGCTCCTCTACTTCGCGGGGAAGGTGGGCGTC
Source organism: Gemmatimonadales bacterium (assembly GCA_035710265.1). GTDB lineage: Bacteria > Gemmatimonadota > Gemmatimonadetes > Gemmatimonadales > GWC2-71-9 > 20CM-2-65-7. Next base: position 1,900 of record DASTDR010000232.1, read on the forward strand.
GTGCAGGATCCCAACGCCGCCGTGGCCTTCGGGGGATTCTGGGCGACCGTGCCGGATGAGTCCGACGCCTCGCTCGGAATGGCCTACGTCGTCACCACACTCGGCAGCGACGATCACGCGCTGACGTTCCTGGGCGGCTATCCATTCACGACGCACCAGCTCGGCCGGGAGCCGTTGTTCGTGGTAGGCGGTGAAACACGCATTGGCGACCGCTCCAAGCTCATGGCCGAGCTGTGGAAGCTGCCCGATGAGGGCAACGTGCCCGCGCTGTTCGGGGTCCGCTGGTTCGGGGACAAGCTGGCGGTGGGATTCGGCTTCATCTACGTACTGGGATCCGACCAGGTCGGAGGCTGGCCCCTCGTACCCTGGGTGGATTTCGCCGTCAACTGGT
>DASTDR010000233.1:0-3841 GCA_035710265.1 Gemmatimonadales bacterium
TCCATCTGATCTACGGCAACCAGCCGACGAGTCCGAGCTCTTCGGTTCGCGACCTTGCCACGTGCGAGGACCCTCCGAACGACGAGGGGCAGTGGGTTGCGTGCACGCGGTGGATGACGGTGGACAACGAGAAGACGCGTGAACTGAAGGGGGCGATCCTCCTGCTGGGAGGCGTGTATTCGGACGCGAGGGACTTCCACCCGACACCGGCCGGCGAAACCACGCCAGGGCTGCTGATCAACGCGTGGGGCGTGCGCGCCGAAATCGGGGGGCCAACCCTGGTCGAGTCGTCGCGACTGTTCGGCCTGGGCCTCGACATCCTGGTCGGATTTCTCGTGAGCTATTTCTTCGCGAGACCGTGGAGCCTCAGTCGGAAAACGGCTGCGAGTCTCCTGCTGATCCCTGCGGCGGGCGTGCTGAGTATCGTTCTGTTCGTCTTTGGAAAGCTGTGGCTGACGTGGGTGATCATGCTCGTATCGAGCATGGGGTGGAACATCGTGCTCGAGAACCTCGGGCACAAGGAAAAAGTTACGCGCATCCCTCGCCGGCGCCGCCGATAGCCGCTCCCAGCACGATTTCAGAGGCATCGTCGCTCGTGGCCATGACCGGACGCTGAGCCCTCCCGTAGCGCGAGAGGACGCGCGCGCTGACGTCCTTCTGGACGGTTGCGAAGAGATCCTTGAGCCTGACGCATCCCCTTCTCGTACTCAGCTGCTCGATCAGGCTCGCGGTGAAAAAACCGTGGCCGGCGTCCTCGTACGACTTCTGGTCCGGCTCGCACGAGCTGATGATGTAACGTCCCGCGCCCATGCGCAGGCGGTTGATCTCATCCGGTGAGAGCGCCCTGGAGTCGATGCCCGAGCCGCTGTGGCACGTGTCGAAGATGGCGACCGTGCGCTGCGCGACGCACCGGTTGCTGATGATTCCCGAGACCTCCACCATCGGCAGCGCCGTGCCGAAGATCTGGTCCCGGCTCGTGACGTCGGTGTCGTACGTGAACAGGTAGCTCACCTGTCGCAGATCGTCGGCCCTTGACGAGCCGTGTGTGGAGATGTAGGTCACCACGACGTCCTCCGGCTTCGCGCGCCGGGCGATCGTATTCAGTCTGGCCTTGATATTCGGCGTCGTCGCCGCATCGTTGGTGAGAAGGAACACCTGCTCCGGAGGAAACCTGCCCACGGCGGGGTCGCGCAGCAACGCCGCGAACGCTTCCGCGTCGTTTGACGCAAACTGCAGACGCTCCGGTCCGACGTTCGGTTGAAACTGGCTGATCCCCACGACCAGCGCCCACTTCTGACCCACGATCGGAAGGCTTTCGTAGATGCGGGGCACCGCGAGCACGAACGGATCCCGCATGTCCCGGAGCGCCTCGGACTCGTAGCGTTGGGCCGCAGCCAGGTGGTTCTTCTGCACCGCAGCATCCTGGCCCAGCCGCTGCAGGCCGAGATAGCGATAGTAGTGGGCGTCACCGAAGCTCGGATCCTGATCGAGGGCGAACCGCAGGAATCTGACGGCCGACGTCACATCGGCCGGCGTGGACCGGGCCGACAGGAGCTCGAGCGCCTGATAGACATAGTCCCGGGCGGCGCCAATCGCGTCCCCGGGAGATTGCGCCGCGGGCCTCATGACACGCGAGCACACGCCAGCCAGCGACAGCGCCAGCAGCTGGCGTCGGTTCAGCGCGGCCACTACTTGCCCTTTGTCGTCGCCGGGGCCGGAAGCGGCGGCAGGCCGGCCTTGGCGCGGAGCTCGTTCTGCAGAGACACGGGCAGCTTGGCCTTCGCGATGGCCATCAGCGTGTCCTTGTCGAGCGTGAACGTCACGGGCGAGGCCCGGATCAACTCCACGATTTGCGGATCGGGTACGCCGGCGCTCCGCATGTCGATCACATCGTTCACGGTGAGGGCCTGGGCCGCCGGCTTCGCCGCCGCGGCGGCAGGCGCTGGAGCTGCCGCCGGAGCCGGCGCCGCAGCGGCTGACGCGGCAGCTTGCTTGAGATCTCCACGCTGAGCCGCGTCCAGCGCGCGGTATCGCGCGACCGAATCCTTGGTCCTCGCGATAACCTCGACGAAGTACCGCTGGCCCGGGTTGAGCTCGGCTGCCTTGTCGTAGTGCTCCTGCGCCTGGAACAGGTTGGCCCGCTGAGTGGCGTAGCTGGTCGCGTCGTACGACATCGCCTCGTAGGCAACCCCGAGGTTGTAACGGCGGTAGGATTCGTCTTCGGGCTTGGCGAACGTGGGAATCTTCTCCAGCTCCTCGATCGCCCTGGCCCACAGCCTCTGCTCGATGAACGTGGCCGAGCGATCGAGGCGGTCTTCTCCGACTGCGATTTGCGCCGGCACCGTTTCAACGGTGGCGCCGAGTTGTGCGGCAATCCGGTTGACGACGTTCTTGACGAGAATCTGCTGGACATCCTCCGCCGAGCGCGGCTCCGCCGATGCTGGCTGCTGGCCGACCACGGGGATCTTCACTCCAGGAATCGTGAACCCGGCCTGCTGGCTGACCTGAAACTCCTTGTCGTACTGATCGGCCACGTTGTCGGCGTCATGGACGCGCCCGGCCTTGTCAACGACCTGGTAGGCCACGTTCAACGATCCCGTCCAGCGGTTGTACACAATGGGCGCGCTGTTCTTCACCGGCTGATTCCGCCGGCGCACGGTCGGCGCCGTGAAGCCAGTCACGGTGACCTCGAGAACCCACTCGGCTTCGGCCTGGGGTTTCTTCGCGAGCGTTCGCTCGTTGCTCACGAGCTCGGTCTCCAGCGACGTTGCGATCACCGGGACGACTGCCCGGTCCCGGTTGTCCACGGCTCTGCCTATCACCGCGAGGGAGGTGTTCGCCAATCTGACGGCGGCAGGTCGGCGCACCTGCAGGTTTATGGTCTTCTTCCGCAGCAGTCCGAACCCGGGGGCGGCCACGACCACGACAGGTACGAGAATCGCGAACGCGGCCGCGCTCGCCAGAACGGCACGATAAGGACGGGGGGTCATATGTCCTCCAACGAATCCGCGAGGCGTAGGAAGCGGATTATAAGCCGCCGGAGTGGTCGGGGGAAGCCGAGTCCTTGAATCCGTTACACGTCTCATACATGATGTGCGCGCTCGTGGAGGTGTGTTGCCCGTGACACGTCCCTCTGTGCTTGCCGCCGTTGCGTTGTTGATGGTTGGCTGCGTGGATCCCGCAGTCGAAGAGGCTCGACGCCTGGAACAGGAGCGTGCCGCCGGCGCGCGCCTTCAGGAGGAACGGGAAAGCCTCGCGCGACGGTATTCCCGCCAGGCCGGCCAGCAGATCATGGACGCCATCGGAGGCGGACAGGATCTTATCGTCCAGCATGGGCAATGGACGTTTGACAGCGCGACCGACGAACTCGAAATCCCGATGGATGTCTCTTTCAACGGCGCCCTCGTCCGGTCGAACAACTATCGCGTCCAGGGGCTGCTCACGATCCGGTCGGATGGAACCAACGCCCGCTTCGCGCGGGCCAGCGCCAACAAGAACTATCTGGACATCGAGTCCACGCGAGACTTCCTGATCATCCTCAAGGATCTGAGCGACGCTCTAGAGCCGAAATAGCGGGCCCGAGCGCGAGTCCGCCGCAGTGATCAGGAGCGCAGACGCGCCACCATCCGCCGCAGGCGTACGTAGTGCGTTCCGCGCCAATAGATGCGCTGGCAGTTCCGGCAGCGGGTGAAGGCGCGAAACCTGCGGTACACGCGCGGAGGCACCAGACCGGCCACACGCCCACGCGTCACCGGCGCGAGGCGGCCGTTGCAGGTCATGCAACGCGTGAACGGATGCAGCGCACGCGTCAGCTGCAGCGCGTCAACGACCTCCTCGATCT
>DASTDR010000234.1:0-2038 GCA_035710265.1 Gemmatimonadales bacterium
TCTTCACACGATTTCATGGCTGCTCCTCAGCAATGTAGCTGGCGTGGCTCTTATCGCGACCGGTTGGTTCCGGTGGCGCAACCACGAACTCAAATGGCCCGTTCCGAAGCAAGCATCGGAAGGCATTGTGAAGATCTGAAACGGTGCAACCGGGGAACATAGGTAACAGAGTTAACCGGGAACATGGGTAACACTTTGGGTTACCGAAGGAGAGAGTAAGGGCTTGTGGTAGCTGTGGGAAACCGCGTCCTTGGCGGTTTTCCAAGGAGCGGTGGACGCGTTCTCTGCGTCCACGGCTCCGGCAGCTTCCACAGCCGGTTTTTCGATTTGGGGTCGGGCGCGCTGAAAGACGACCGCGTAGGAGGCTCCAGGAACGACGATCGGCAACCGCCATGACCCGTACTATCCCCTGCAGGAGCTCCCCCGTGGCTTCGTCGGCTCGCAGACGTTCCTGGCCGTTCCTCTCCTGGCTCATGTTGTTAGGCTCGAATGACGTAGTCTCGCTCATCGACCCGTCCTAAGAGGACCTGACAGAAGTGAATCGACCAGATCCCATCGGCGACCTCCTCGAGACCGATGGTGTGTTGCTTCAGCGCGTTGGCAATGAAGAGCAGCCGCTTCTTGAACCGGAACGTCCCGGCGTTCGTGATGCGCTTCATGATGAAGTGTCCGGGGTACTCGATGGGCGGGAGCGTCCCGGTATGGGGCCGGGGCGACCTCCGATAGCGGGACGCGGGTGTGGCGCCGTCGAGGAACTGGTGCGGCCGCTCGTGGTTGTACTCGGCGCGGAAGGAGTTGAACGCGCGCTGCTGGGGCGCGAGCGTGGCGCGGGGGGGCCGAATCGCCTCCGCCTTGAGCGTCTTGTGCATCCGTTCGTGCGCGCCGTTCTCCTGCGGCGACGCCGGCCTGGTGCGCTGATGCTGAATGCCGAGCCGCAGCCACCAGACATTGAGCTGCGACAGGCCGTGAATCCCGGTCGTCGCGAAGGGGACGCCATTGTCCGTGCGAATCGCGTCCGGCAGACCGTACTCGCGGAACAGACGGTCGAAGACCGGGCGCACGCCGAGTCCCTTGGTCGACAGCAGGCCGTGGCACGCGAGGAGGTATCGCGTGTGCTGGTCGGCCACGGTGAGCGGGTAACAGTACACGCCATCGCGGGTGCGAAAGTGGCCCTTGAAGTCCGCGGTCCAGAGATCATTGGGTTGCACGGTCGTGATCGGCACGACGCCGGGATGCTGGTAGTGGCGACGCCGGCGACGTTTCTTGACCAACCCTTTACGTGCAAGGAGGTCCCCCGCCGTGCTGACCGCCGGGAAGTCCACCGCCGGATGGCGCGGGCCGAGCCAGTCCAAGAGTTTGTCGGGCCCCCAGCTCGGGTGCTGGCGGCGAGCCGTGCAAATCAACGCGGCGACGTCGTCCGCGATCCGATGGGGGCACTGGTGTGGTGCGCGGCTCCGGTCGCCAAGCCCGGCTCGGCCGCCGGCGTCGAACCGGGCGAGCCATTTATAGCCCGTCTTGCGACTGATGCCGTACCGCTCGCAGAGTTCGGTCATCGTATACAGCGCCAACCGATCGTCACGAATGAATCGTTCTCGTTCTTCCATGGGTGCCGTCTCCAGCCAGGGCATCGACCAACCTCCGTTGATCCCCAGCGTACGGTGTCACCCATGTTCCCGGTTTGATGTGTTACCTATGTACCCGGTTTGTACCAAACGAATAGCTAACGGCGAGTTTGATTCCTAGTTGCTTGTCAAAAAGCTCCGCGTTTCATAGAGCGTCATCGCGCCCGACACCCGGCTGGCGGACAGCGGTCAGGCGGTCGCTGGCGGAGCTTGGGGTTGCGGTTGAGGCCTCTGCTGAGGGAGCCGTAGTCCCTGAATGGGAACTTGAATTGCCTGCACGAGTCGATACAGGCCGTCGCCCCGACTGTTCTCGAAAAACTTGAACGCTCCACCGTTAAACGTATGCACGATAGAGAAGTACACAGCTAGCACTCGATCATGGAGCATTGGGTCACTTTCTAAGTTGACGACATTCG
>DASTDR010000235.1:0-28853 GCA_035710265.1 Gemmatimonadales bacterium
GTCGATCCGGATGATCCCGCTGCCGTCGCCGCCGGCGTCAATGAGTTACTGAGTGATCCGGCACGCAGAAAACAACTCGGCGCGGCCGGGCGCCGCGCCGTGGAGACGTACTACAACTGGGATCGCGTCGCGCGCGATCTCATCCGGATCGAAGCATCGTACTCTCTTGCTTCGCCGGCCGCGCGATGATCGCGTAGGTCGGACAGTGGCGAATGTAGCCGCCGTCCATCGGTGACCACTCCTGGTCGGGCTGCGTCACCACCGCTTTCCGTTCCGAATCGAGCACGAACAGTCCCTGCGGGCCATGCACGAGGCAGGCGCCGCAACCGATGCAGCGCTCGCGCTCCACCCGAACGATCACGCGCCGCTTCGGGAAGATCCCGACGTCGCCGGGCACGGGCCAATCATCGCGGTCGAGTGCGGCGGCGGTCGCGCGGTAGCCTTCCTCGACTTCTTCGCGCAGGTGATCGAAGGAAAACATCGTGACGTGCTCGACGCGCGGCTGGATATAGTAGACCGGCGGCGTGGTCCACGTCCGCACGCGCTGCTCGAGCAACGTCTGCATCAGGATCTCGGTCGCTCGCGCGAACACGCCGGCGAAACCCTCATCCTGGGCGTCGGCGGTGAGCACGCTCGACGCGGAGACGTCGACCGCGAGGATCAGCTCGGGGCCGAGCGCGCGCGCCGCCACGAACGGGACATTCGCGACCACCGCCCCGTCCACGAAGAAGCGGCCGCCGATCTCGTGCGGCGGGAAATAGCCGGGCAGCGCGCATGAGGCGAACACGGCGTCGGCCACGCGGATGTCGTCGAGACCGGGCAGCCCCCAGAACACCTGCATGCCGGAGTTCAGGTCGACCGTATTGATGATGACGGGTGGATCGAGCTGCTGGAACGTGAGGTCGCCCACGGTGCGCTGGATGAGCTGCTCGAGCGGCTCCCGCTTGAACAGCGCGGGCGATCGCATGCGCTTGAGCGCCATGTCCGCGTGCGCGACCGCGAACACCTCCTTGCGCCGGAGACTCAGCGCGATTTCGCGCAGCTTCGCGATGCCCATGCCCCCCGCCCAGGCGGCGCCCACGAGCGCGCCCACACTCGACCCGATGATTCGGGTCGGCCGGTGGCCGCGCTCGACCAGCGCCTGGATGACCCCGATATGGGCGAGGCCCTTCATCCCGCCGCCGCCCAGCACGAGGGTGAACGGTGTATCGCGTTTCACAGCTCTATCCGCTTGCCCGGGGAGTTGAGTCCCGAGTAACGTAGTGAACACCCCCATGGCGGCGCCACTGTTTTGGTCACGACTCGCGCGAGATCGCTGGGCCCGCACCGGCCTGGCCATCGTCGGCGTTCTCGCGCTGCTCGCGGTGTTGGCTCCATGGCTCGCTCCCGGCGACCCGTTTCGCGGCAACCTCTCTGCAAGTTTGCATCCACCATCCGGTGCCTTTCTGTTCGGCAGCGACGCGCAGGGGCGTGACGTGCTGTCCCGCGTGTTGTACGGCGCGCGCCTGTCGCTCGCGGTCGGACTCATCAGCCAGAGCATCGCCCTGGCGCTGGGCGTGACGTTAGGACTCGTGTCGGGTTATTACGGCCGCTGGTTCGACGGGGTCATCATGCGTGTGGCCGACGTCACACTCGCGTTCCCGTCGCTGCTGTTGCTCATCGCCATCGCCGCCGCAGTGAAGCCGTCACTGCCGGTTGTGTTCGTCGTCATCGGGATCGTGGGCTGGGCCGGGATGGCGCGCATCGTCCGCGGCCAGGTGCTGCTCGCGCGCGGGCTGGAGTATGTCCAGGCAGCGCGCGCGTTGGGCGCGTCGGATCTCCGGATCATCGCGCGTCATGTGTTGCCCAACGTAATCGCCCCCGTGATTGTTGCGGCGACGCTGGGCATCGGCGGCGCGATCATGGCGGAAGCCGCGCTGTCGTTCATCGGGCTGGGCGCGCAGCCGCCCACGCCGTCCTGGGGTGCGATGGTCGCCGAGGGCCGGGACCTGCTCCGTGTGGCGCCGTGGGTATCGATTGCACCCGGCGTGGCGATCGGACTGGCCGTGCTGGGACTCAACCTGGTGGGCGACGGGCTGCGGGACGCGCTCGACGTCCGCGGACTCTCGCGCGCCGCATGACCGAGATCGCCTACCACCCGACGCACGTGCGCGCGCTGCGCGAAACGTTCAAGGCGTTGCGCACTTCGGAGTTCCCGTGGACCGCGGATACGGTCTACCTCAACAACGCATCGATCGGCCCGATTCCCGAGCGCACGCGGCGCGCGCTGGACGAGTTCACCGCCAAGCGCACCGCCCCTCACCTGCTGCCCGACCGCGAGCTGTTCGCCGGGCTCGCCGCGGCACGGCTCGGGATCGCCCAGCTGATCAACGCCGAGCCGTCCGAGATCGCGCTCGCCACCAACACCGGGTTCGGATTGCATCTGGCCGCGCGCGCGCTGCCGCTCGAGCGGGGCGACATCGTGCTGCTGTCGGACAAAGAGTTTCCCGCCAACGTCTATCCCTGGCTGATGCTGCGCGACCAGGGCATTGCGGTTGAGCTGGCGCGCTGCACCGCCCAGGGGTGGCCGGACGAGGACCAGCTGCTCGAGCGGCTGCGGGATCCGCGGGTGCGCGTGCTCGCCGTCTCGTTCGTGCAGTTCTCCAACGGCTACCGCGCGGACCTGAAGAAGCTCGGTGCCGCGTGCCGTGCGAACGGCACCTACCTCGTCGTGGACGGCATTCAGGGCGTCGGCAATTCGGTGCTCGATGTGACCGAGACGCCGGTCGATATCCTCGCGTGCGGTGGGCAAAAATGGCTCCTCTCGCCCTGGGGCTCGGGGTTCGTGTACGTGCGTAAGGAGCTCGTGTCGCAGCTCGAGCCCACGATCACGGGGTGGATGGCGTTCGAGGGGACCGATGATTTCTCGCGCCTCACCGAATACAACCCCACGTTCCGTGCAGACGCGCGCCGCTTCGAGATGATCACGCTGCCGTACCAGGATTTCGTCGGCATGACGGCGTCGTTGCAGCTGCTGCTCGAGATCGGGGTGCGCGAAGTCGCGGAAGTGACGCGATCGGTGCACGACCCGATCGTGAAGTGGGCGCGTGAAAATGGCGTGCGGATCGCGTCACCCGTCGAGAACGGGCATCGCTCGGCGATCTTGTGCATCGCCCCGCCCAAGCCGGTCGACGCCTATCATGGGTTGAAACGCGCGCGTGTCGTGTGCAGCCTGCGCGAGGGCGCGATCCGGCTCTCGCCGCACTGCTACAACACCGTCGAGGAAATGGAGAAGGTGATCGAAGTGCTCGAGGACCTGGCGTGAGTCCCGCGGTATTCCTCATCGCGCTGCTGTCGACCCTCGGTATTGCCGCGTTCACCGTCATCACGGTCGCCCGGGTGATCGCCAATCGGCGGTCGCTCCCGTCCGAGGTCACCGAGCGTCTCGAGGAGCTCGAGGGAGCCGTGCAGAGTCTTCAGCACGAGCTCGGGGAAGCCCAGCAGCGCATCGATTTCGCTGAACGCATGCTGAGCACGGCACGCGAAGACCGTCGCCTCGGGAGTTGATTCACCCGGCGCCTGCTACAACATCGGCACCCGCGGCGGCGCCGCGTCGCGGTGCCGATCCACCCACCAGGCCAGCAGCACATAAACCCATCCGAACACGATGCCGCCGATCGCCAGCGCCCTGATGTCCGTCGGCGCCGGCGTAAACAGCGAGCTGTAGTAGCCGCCGGCCAACAGCACGATCAACCCCCAGAACCCCAACCGCCCGGTCGCGTCGCGCGCGCGCGTCGCCCGCAAGTAGATCACGATGCCCGCGAGCAGCATCGTGCTTTCCACGATCACGGTCGCAGCGGGATAGTTCCACAGGCCCAGGCCAACTTCGGGTCCGCCGGGATACAACGGCTCGTCGGGACGATGGGTGACGAAGTCGAGCACCCAATGACTCACGACGAGCAGTCCGATCAGGACGGCGGCGCGCTGATCGCCCGTGCGGCGCCGGTAGAAATAGCCGAGCAGCGCGCCCCAGACGATCAGGGTGAAGAGGCTGTGCGAGATGGGATAATCGTCGAGCCAGAGCGTGAGAAATGGATTGGGTCCGGGCGTGACGTGCGCATGTTCCCAGCCGAGGAGCAGGAGGATCGGCCACAGCAGATCGGCGAGCGTCGCGGCGACGAACAGCATGCCCAGACCCGTGCGCGGCGCGTACTGTTTCGCCGCCAGTCCAAGCGCGTAGTGCCCGATGAACATCGTCTCTCCTAGCGTCGCTTCATCAGTTTCTTGAGCACCTGAATCTGTCCGGCGTGATACAAATCGTGCGATGCGATGCCGTAGATCTCGGCCTTGATGCGCCACTTGGAACGCCAGCCCCGGCGTCCCAGGTGCGCCGGCGGCACGCGTGCAATCGCGTCGCGAAGCAGCGCGTGCTGCTCGTCGAGCAACGCCCGATCCCGCCGCCAGGCGGCGTCGGTTGGCGTGTCCGGGAGGGCCGGCCAGTTCGCGCCGTCGCGCGGGAACGCGATCGTCTCGTCGCGCAACAGCCGGCGGCGCACCATGCATTTCCAGTACGCCGTGTGGAGGACCAGCTCCCAGATGTTGTGCCGCCGGGGACCGGGACGCCACAACGCTTGCCGCGCGCTGACGCCGCGAATCGTGCCCTTGAGCGGGGTGCCGTGCCAGGAGGGGGCGGTGTACGCCTGGTCGAACACCTCGAGCAGCAGGCGAATGCGCTCGTCCACTAACCACGCCTCAGCAGCGCGTATTCCTTCTTCCCCTTGCGCAGCAGGAGATTCTTGCCGCCGATCCAGTCGTGCGCCGTAATCTTGCGCCCGACGTCATCGACCCGTTGCTGATTGAGGTAAATCCCGCCTTGCTCGACGGAGCGTCGCGCCTCGCTTTTCGACTTGGCGAGTCCCGCCTGCGTGACGAGATCCACGATGGTCACATCGCGGTCGCCGTTCACGGTCACGGTCGGGATCTCGCCCGCGAGGACCTCGAATACCTGCGGATGCACCTCGGCCTGCTCCTCGCCGAACAGGATCGCCGACGCGGCTTGCACGTTCGAGAGCAGCTCGGCTCCATGCACCAGCGTCGTGACGGCGCCGGCGAGCGCACGCTGCGCCGGGCGCTTCGCGGCGTTCTTCGCCTGCTGATCCACGATCCCGGCGATCTCAGTCCGTGAGAGATGCGTGAAGAGCTTCAGGTACTTCTCCACGTCGCGATCGTCGGTGTTGATCCAGAACTGGTAGAATTTGTACGGCGACGTGAGCGCCGGATCGAGATAGATCGCACCTTCCTCGGTCTTTCCGAATTTCCGGCCGGAGGCCATGGTCACGAGCGGAGCCACCAGCCCATGCGCTTCCGCATTCTCGACCCGCCGGATCAGGTCCACACCCGCCGTGATGTTTCCCCACTGATCGCTGCCGCCTACCTGGAGCGTCGTCTGGCGCTCGCGAAACAGATGAAGGAAGTCGTACGCCTGCAGCAGCATGTAGCTGAACTCGGTGTACGAGAGTCCCGATTCGAGCCGCGCTTTCACCGACTCCTTCTGCAGCATGACGTTCACGGTGAAGTGCTTCCCGACGTCGCGTAGAAAGTCGATCAGTCCCTGCGAGCCAAGCCATTTCGCGTTGTCGAGCAGCAGCGCCGCGCTCGGGCCCGCGCCGAATTCCAGGAACCGCGCCATCTGGTCGCGCTGGTGCTGGAGATTCTGCTTGATCTGATCCTTTGAGAGCAGGGGACGTTCGCCCGCCTTGCCGGACGGATCGCCGATGAGACCCGTCCCGCCGCCCATCAGGACAATCGGGCGGTGGCCGGCGCGTTGCAGATTGGCGAGCAACATCAGCGGCATCAGGTTGCCGAGCTGGAGCGACGGCGCGGTGGGATCGAATCCGCAGTACGCCGTGACCGGTCCCTTGGCGAAATGTGCCGCGAGCCCCGGCGTGGCCTGCTGCACAAATCCCCGCCACTCCAATTCCTGCAAGACGTTGGACGTCGTCATGGCGGCGAATCTACCGCCTTACTAGGTTGTTACACAGATGGCTTCATCGACGCCGATTTCGCCGCCCGCCGCCGCCGGTTCACCGCGGCGCCCTTGGATTGTTCGCTGGTGGTACGACCCAGTCCAGCGACGCCGCGCCATTATTGTCACCGTCCTCGCCCTGCTCTATGGCAGCGGCCTGGCGTATGGATCATGGACCCGCGTGTGCGCGGCCGAGCGCTGCCCGAGCATCATGCGGCTCAATCCGGAGCGCGGCGGTCCGCAGCAGACCTCCAAGGTCTACGCCGCCGACGGACGGCTCATCACCGAGCTGGGCATCGAGCGGCGCACGGTCCTGCCGCTGTCCGACATCCCCGTCCACGTGCGCCAGGCGTTCATCGCGGTCGAAGACAAGCGCTTTTACGACCATAACGGCATCGACTACTGGCGTATCATCGGCGCGATCAAGGCCAACGTCCTGACGCTCCGCTACGCTCAAGGGTTCTCGACGATCACGATGCAGCTCGCGCGCAACGTGTTCCCCGAGCATCTGGGACGGGAGAAGCGGCTCACGCGCAAGCTCCGGGAGGCGCGGGTCGCGGTGGAGCTCGAGCGCAACTTCGCCAAGGACACGATCCTCGAGCTGTACCTCAACCAGATCAGCCTCGGTCCCAACGTCGCCGGCGTCGAAGCGGCGTCGCAGGTGTTCTTCGGGAAGTCGGCGCGCGACCTGAACGTCGCCGAAGCGGCGACGCTCGCCGGACTCCCCAAAGCCCCGGGCACCTACAATCCGCGCGTGCACCCCGACAACGCGATCCGGCGCCGCAACGTCATCCTGTCGCTGATGCGTGATCAGGGGTTCATCACGGCCGAGGACGCCGAGTTCTGGAAGGCGTATCCGCTGGTCTTGACCACGCGGCGCACGAGCTACGGCGACGTGGCGCCCTACTTCGTCGAGTGGCTGCGCACCGCATTCCTCGAGCCGCGGTACGGCCGCGACCTGTACGACAAGGGCCTGAGGATCTACACGACGCTCGATCTCGACATGCAGGAGGCGGCGGAGCAGGCGCTCCAGTCACAGCTCGATGAGATCGAGTCGGGCGTGTTCTCTAACGGCAAGTTCGACGGTACGACGTATCGGTCCTACATCGAGCAGGGACGACCGACTGACGATGGCGGCTCGCCGTTCTCGTCGTATCTCCAGGGCGCCCTCATGGCGATGGACACGAAGACCGGCAACATCCTCGCGATGGTGGGCGGGCGCGATTTCGTGGACTCCAAGTGGAATCGCGTGACGCAGTCGGCGCGGCCGCCGGGCTCGACGTTCAAGCCGTTCGTGTATTCGGCGGCCGTGCGCGCCGGGCATCCCGTGACGGAGATGCTCGACGACACGCCGCTGAATCCACCCGTGATCCAGCTCGACAGCTCGCTCTGGCAGCCCAAGGACTACGACGACACCACCCTGGGGCTGATCCCGATGCGGCAGTCGCTGTACCTCTCGCGCAACCTGTCGACGATCAAGCTCGGCATGGCGCTGGGGGAGCAGACGGTCATCGGTGAAGCGCGGCGCTACGGGATCACGACGCCGCTGCCGCCGTATCCCTCGATTCACATCGGCGCGCGCGAGAGCAAGCCGATCGAGCTGATCGCCGCCTACAGCGCGTTCGCGAATCACGGCGTGCGGGTCGAGCCGATGGGGATTCAGCGCATCGAGGACCGGCAGGGGAACATCCTCTACCAGTCGACGATCAAGCGCGAGCAGGTGATGGACCCCGAGCACAACTGGCTCATGCTCGACATGATGCGCGACGTGATGCGCTGCCAGCCGGGCACCGGGCCGCACCGGTGCGGCACCGCGGCGGGCGCGGTGGCCGGATTGCGTGTGCCGATGGCGGGCAAGACCGGCACGACGGACGACTACACGGACGCCTGGTTCGTCGGCTTCACACCGGAGATCGTGACGGGCATTTGGATCGGATACGACCTGCAGCGGCGCATTATGAACAACGCCGGCGGCGGCCGCATCGTCGCACCCGCGTGGACGAAGTTCATGCGCGATGTCTACGAGCGGCGGCCCGCGCCCGGCGACTGGGCCCGTCCCGAACAGCTGGTGACGCGCGAAGTGGACTGGTCGAACGGATTCCTGGCGACACCGTTCTGTCCGCTCGAGGTACGGCGCTGGGAGTGGTTCTACCCGGGGACGGAGCCAACTCAAGTGTGCCAAGTGCACTCGCCGTTTGGCGTCGGAGTCACGCCCTGAGTTGCTGAGGATTCGAGCCGGCCGCGTTCATCCCATCACGGCGCCTTCCTTTGAGGACGGCGCCGTTCTTATTGACGATGCCGGCCGCATCGCGGCCGTAGGACCGAACACCGCGGTGCCTGCGCCGCATGCCGCACGCGCGATGCATTTCCCAGACGCCGAGCTCATGCCCGGCCTCGTCAACTGCCACACCCACCTTGAGCTGAGCCACCTGGGCGGCGGCCGAAAGCATGTCGAACCGGAATTCCACAAATGGATCTGGCATGTCCGGACGCTCAAAGACGCGACCAGCGCCGCAGCGTTTTACGCGGCCGCGGTGGCAGGCATCCGCGATTGCTGGGCGCGAGGCGTCACGTGCATCGCGGAAACGGGGAGCACTGGGGCGGTGATGCGTGCGCTGCACGATCTCGGTGGGCGAGGCATCGTGTACCAGGAAGTCTTCGGACCTGATCCGGCGCAGTGCGCCGCGAGCATGGTGGAGCTCGAGGCCGCAATCGTGCGCCTGCGCCGTCTTGCAACTGCGCAGCTGTTGGTGGGCGTTTCCCCGCACGCGCCGTACACCGTGAGTAAATCGCTGTACGAGGCGGTGGCCGCCTTCGCGCGGCGCGAGGGGCTGCCGATCGCGGTCCACATCGCGGAATCGCGGGCCGAAACGGACTTCGTGTGTGACGGCGCGGGACCGTTTGCTACGCTGTTCGGGAAGCGGAGCATTGCAGTCGAAGCGCACCAATGTTCGCCGGTGGCATATCTCGGGCGACTCGGCGTCCTCGGGAGCGACACACTCTGCATTCATTGCGTCCAAGTCGACGATGCAGACATCGAGCTGCTACGCTCCGCCGGCGCCGCCGTCGCGCACTGCCCGGTCTCCAACTCGGCGCACGGCCATGGGCGCTCGCCCTTCGCGCAGCTGCGAAGGGCAGGCGTGCTGGTTGGGTTGGGCACGGACTCGGTCGTGAGTGTCGGCGATCTCGATCTGTGGGCCGAGGCCGAAGCGGCGGGCCTGAGCGGCGACGCCGCGCTGCGCGCTCTTACAATAGAAGGGGCTCGCGCTCTCGGCTGGGGGACGGAAATCGGATCGCTGGAGGTTGGGAAGGCCGGGGACTTAGCGGTGTTTCCCTTCGCCGCCCATCGCCGCCCTTCGCCGCCCCACGCCGCCCTCACAGTAGTCAGCGGCAGGATCGTGCACCAGATTTCCGGCCAATGAAAACGCAGCGTCACGCGGCCATCCTGCGGATCGTGCGCGGGGAGACGGTGGGTAGTCAGGAGCAGCTGCGCGAACGTCTCAAGGCCGATGGATTCAACGTGACGCAGGCAACACTGTCGCGCGACATCCGCGAGCTCGGGCTCGCGAAGGTCGCGGCCCCGGATGGCGGCTCGCACTACGCCGCGGCGTCGGAGGGCGCACCCGGCGTCCGGCCGCATCTGGAGCAGCTGCTTCCCACCATGCTGGTTTCTGCCGAAGGCGTCGGCCCGCTGCTCGTGCTCAAGACCACGACTGGTGCGGCGCAGGCGCTCGCCCTGGCCCTGGATGGCGCCGGCTGGACGGAAATCATCGGCACAATCGCCGGTGACGACGCCATCCTCGTTATCACTCGCAGCGAGCGAGGTCGCCGCGCCGTACAGGTGCGGCTGAAAGAGCTCGCAGGACTCCCCGCATGAGAATCCATCTGCCGTTGCTCGGTCTCGTCGTCGCCCTGAACTCCTGCAAAGCGCGGTCGGAATCTCCACCACCTTCACCAACCTCGACAACTCAGAATTCGCTCACCGATGCCGAGCAGCGCGCCGGCTGGCGGCTCCTGTTTGATGGGACCACCACCACCGGTTGGCGCAACTACGGAAAGCAGACGATCTCCGATGGCTGGGTGGCGCAGGATGGCGCGCTCACGCGCACCGGCGCGGGTGGCGACATCATCACGAACGACCAGTTCAAGAACTTCGAGCTCGCGATCGACTGGAAGATCGAACCGGGCGGCAACAGCGGGATCTTCTATCGGGCGAGTGAAGAGAATGACGAGATCTATTGGAACGCCGTCGAGATGCAGGTGCTCGACGATGCCAAGCATCCCGACGGAAAGAATCCGCTCCAATGCGCAGGCGCGGCGTACGATCTGTACCCGGCGCCCCGCGGGCATGTGCGACCCGGCGGCGAATGGAACAGCGCGCGGCTCGTGGTCAACGGCAACCACGTCGAGCACTGGCTGAACGGATTCAAGATGGTCGAGTACGAGCTCGGCAGCGCCGATTGGAACTCGAAGATCGCCGGGAGCAAGTTCAAGCCGCATTCCAAGTTCGGGAAGAACACGCAGGGCCACATCGGCCTGCAGGACCACGGTAATGTGGTCGCCTACCGGAACATCAAGATTCGAGCGCTGCCATGAGCCGAAAAGGAATCTCGCGCCGCCGCTTCATGGGCGACGTCGCCGCCGGCCTGTCGTTCACCATCGTCCCCGGATACGTGCTCAGCCGCCGCGGCCGCGTCGCGCCGAGCGACAAGCTCAACGTCGCGTGCATCGGTGTGGGCGGGATGGGGGCCCAGGATGTACGCGGCGTGGGCAGGACTGAGAACATCTACGCCCTGTGCGACGTGGATGATCGCCAGGCGCAGGCCTCCTACACGGGATTTCCGCTGGCGAAGCGGTTCAAGGATTTCCGGGTGATGCTCGATAAAGAAGGAAAGAACATCGACGCCGTCACCGTTTCGACGCCCGACCATACGCATACCGTGGCCGGCATGGCGGCGATGAAGCTGGGCAAGCACGTGCGAATTCAAAAGCCGCTCGCGCGTACCCTGTGGGAAGTGAAGCAGCTCGAGGATGCGGCGCGGAAGTACAAAGTCGCGACGCAGATGGGAAACCAGGGCCACGCCGATGAAGGCACGCGGCTGATCCGCGAGTGGGTGGAGGCCGGGTTGATCGGGACCGTGCGGGAGGTCCAGCTGTGGACCAATCGTCCGATCTGGCCCCAGGCGCTCGACCGGCCGCTCGAGAATCTGTACACGCCTGCCTGGCTCGACTGGGATCTCTGGCTTGGTCCGGTCGCGGAGCGGCCCTATCACACCGCGTACGCGCCGTTCCGGTGGCGCGGCTGGTGGGACTTCGGCACCGGCGCGCTGGGCGACATCGCGTGCCACTCGATGGACGCATCGTTCTGGGCGCTCGACCTGGGCTACCCGACGCGCATCGAGGCCGAATCGACCAGGCTGTTCAGCGAGTCCGCGCCCGCGTGCTCGCGCATCGTCTACAGCTTCGCCGCCAAGGGGAGTCGTCCCGCGGTGACGGTGGTCTGGCGCGACGGGAGCCTCTATCCGAGCCGGCCCAAGGAATTCACCGACCCGCTCGCATGGCCCTTCGATACCAGCGGTCAGCTCTGGATCGGCGACTCGGGGAAGCTCGTCGCGGGGATTTACGGCGAGAACCCGCGGCTGCTCGATCCCGCGAAGCAGGCCGAAGTCACGGCGCACCCGGTGGCGCAGAAGTATCCGCGCACCGAAGGCAGCTATGCCGAGTGGATCGCGGCCTGCAAGGGCGGTACGCCGGCGGGGTCCAACATCCCGGATCATTCCGGCCCGCTCACCGAGATGGTGCTGCTCGGCAATCTCGCGGTCCGCACCGCGCAGCCGATCGACGTGAACCCGCAGACCGGCGCCGTGCTGACTCCCGGCATCCCGGAGGATTACATCAGGCCCAGGTACCGGGCGGGATGGGGCTGGTAACGACTTGCGCCGCCAGACCATCCGCGTGTATTTTTATGCACAACTATGAATAAAAACTCTAACGGTCGCCCCGGTACCGGCCCCCTCGTCGTCCTCGCCTATTCCGGCGGGCTCGATACCTCCGCCATCGTCCCCTGGCTCCGCGAGCAGTACGGCGCCCGGGTGGTCTGCTTCGCCGCCGACGTCGGACAGGGACTCGGCGAGCTGGACGGCCTCATCGCGAAAGCGAAACGCTCCGGCGCCGAGGACTGCATCATCGAGGACCTGCGCGAAGAGTTCGTGCGTGACTTTGTGTTCCCGACGCTGCGCGCCGGCGCGATCTATGCCCGCACCTATCTGCTCGGCACGTCGATGGCGCGGCCGATCATCGCCGCGCATCAGGCCGCCCTGGCGCAACGGCTCGGGGCCGACGCGGTCGCCCACGGCTGCACCGGAAAGGGCAACGACCAGGTTCGGTTCGAACTGACGTTCGCCGCGCTCGCGCCGGAGCTGCAGATCATCGCGCCATGGCGCGAGTGGAAATTCCAGAGCCGCGAAGATCTCATCAACTACGTGCAGGCGAAGGGCGTGCCGGTGCAGGCGACGGCCGAAAAGCCGTACTCGACAGACCGCAACCTCTGGCACTGCTCGCACGAGGGCGGCATTCTCGAAGATCCATCGCAGGAAGCTCCCGAACACATTTTCGTCATGACCAAGAATCCGGTCGCCGCCCCGGACGATCCGGTGGTGGTGACGATTGGATTCGAGGAAGGCAATCCGGTCAGCGTGGACGCCGTACCGCTCGGTCCGGTCGAGCTGCTCGAGCAGCTCAACGAAATCGCCGGCGAGCACGGCGTGGGCCGCGCCGACGTCGTCGAGGACCGTCTCGTCGGCATGAAGTCGCGCGGCGTGTACGAAACGCCGGGCGGCACCGTGCTGTACGCGGCGCACCGCGAGCTCGAGCAGATGGTGCTTGATCGCCGCACGCTGCGGCTGAAGGACGAGCTGGCCCTGGGCTACGCGGATCTCGTCTACGACGGCCGCTGGTGGACGCCCGAGCGCGCAGCGCTCGATGCGCTCATCAGCGCGACGCAGAAGAACGTGACCGGCACCGTCCGGCTGAAGTTGTTCAAGGGCAACGTCATCGTCGCCGGCCGCGAAAGTCCGTACGCGCTGTATCAGCCGTCGTACGCGACCTTCGGCAAGGACAACGTCTACAACCAGAAGGACGCTGAAGGCTTCATCCGGCTGTACGGGCTCGCGAGCAGGATCGCCGCCGGGCTCGAGGCCGAACGGACGGATGTCCCGGCAAGCTGACACACATCATATGTGGGGTGGGCGCTTCGCTCTCGGTCCGAGCGAAGCGCTCGATGCTTTAAACCGCTCTCTCCCCGTCGATCACCGGCTCTGGCCCCAGGACGTGTTCGCGAGCAAGGCCTGGGTCCACGCGCTGTGCCGCGTAGGCGTCCTCAATGCCGGCGAAGAATCGCAGCTGCTCGAAGGTCTGGATCGGGTCGCCGACAAGCTCGCCGACGGCGCCGCCGTGGGCGCGCCGGACGAGGATGTACACACGCTCGTCGAGCGGCTGCTGTATGCCGAGGTCGGTGCAGTCGCGGGAAAGCTGCACACCGGACGCTCGCGCAATGACCAGGTGGCCACCGACCTGCGGCTCTGGACTCTCAACGTCATCGATGAGCTCGACGCGGCAGTCGCGACACTCGGCCGCACGCTCGTCGCGAAAGCGAAGGAAGGCCTGGACGCGATCCTGCCCGGCTATACGCACGGCCAGCGCGCGCAGCCGGTACGCTGGGCCTACGTCCTGCTCGCGCACGCGTGGCCGCTGGTGCGCGACCGCCAGCGGCTCGCCGATGCCCGGCGGCGGACCGCCGAGCTGCCGCTCGGCTCCGGCGCGCTCGCCGGCAGCGGTTTCCCGGTGGATCGCGTCCTGCTGAAGGAAGCGCTCGGGTTTCGCGCCGTATCGCCGAACGCGCTCGATGCAACCGGCGACCGCGATTTCGTCGCCGATGTGCTGTTCGCCGTGGCGATCACGGGCATGCACCTCTCGCGCCTGGGTGCGGAGCTGATCACGTATGCCGGCGGCGAGTACGCCTTCATCACGCTGTCAGACGCCTTTAGTACCGGTTCCAGTCTCATGCCCCAAAAGCGCAACCCGGACGTGTTCGAATTGGCCCGCGGCAAATCGGGACGCCTGCTCGGCGACCTCGTCGCGTTGCTCACGACGCTCAAGGGGATTCCGGCGGGCTATCAGAAGGATCTGCAGGAAGACAAGGCGCTGCTGTTCGATGCCTGTGACACGCTGGGTCTCGTGTTGCCCGCGGTCACCGGAGCGATCGATACCCTGACGGTCAACGTCGAGCGCATGGCGGCGGCGCTCGATCCGGCGATGCGCGCCACCGACCTTGCCGATTTGCTCGTCGAAGCGGGGGTCCCGTTCCGGGAGAGCCACGGACTGATCGGCAAACTGGTGCGCGCCGCGGAGCAGGCGGGCGTGGCGCTCGACAAGGTGCCCGCTCAAGTGGCGATCCAGATCCATCCGGCCCTTGGGCCCGCGCTGGCGCAGCTGGGCAGCTGGGAACAAAGCGTCGAAAGCCGTGCTACGCCTGGAGGTGCCTCCCGCGCGTCCGTGGAATCGCAAATTGAAGACTTACGGCGCGCGTTCCAGCCCGGAGCAGCCGGCTAACTTCCTCACTTGCTGTAAGTTGCTGGTTGGTATTAGCATATCGCATGCGCTGCCTAGCCCTCAATGCCTCGTTCGAGCCGCTCACCATGGTACCGGTGCGCCGGGCCCTGCGGCTCGTCATCGACGGCAAGGCCGAAGTCGTCGAGGCGGAGGGGACACCAGTCCACAGTGAGCGCATGGCGGTGCCACGTCCCGCCGTCATTCGCCTCGTTCGTTTCGTCCACGTCCCGCGCCGCTTCCGTCGCCAAGTCACCAACACATTCCTGTTTGCGCGCGACAACTACCGCTGCCAGTTCTGCGGGCGGACGCAGCAGGATCTGCGGCAGCGCGAGTGCCTCACCCGTGACCATCTCGTGCCGTTGTCGCGCGGTGGAACGAACGCCTGGACGAACGTGCTGACGGCCTGCTCGAGCTGCAACACGCGCAAGGGCAATCTGCTCCCCGAAGAAGTGGGCATGCATCCGCTGCGCGCGCCGCACGAGCCACATTTCGTGCATCTGTCGTGGGCGGTACGCCGCCTCACACGTACGCAGGCGAAGTACATCCGGCTCTTCTATGGAGCCGATGTGCTGGCCACGCTCGAAGCTCTCTAAGCAATGGCGCGTGCTCCCTGGATCATCGCCGGCGCTGCCGCAGCCGCGCTGGTTGGTGTCGTGATGCTTCGGCCCGGCGGAGCCCCGAAGGGCGGGTCTCCGGTCCAGGACCACGCCTCGGCGCACCCAGCGCCGCGACCCGGGATCACGGCGGGCAAGGTACTCCCCATCAGCTTCGTCCCGAGGACGCCCGGCTCCGGCGAGGCCTACGCCGCGGCGCGTGAGGCGGCGGCGACGCTGGACGGTGTCTACTGCTATTGCGATTGCTCCAAACACGCGGGACACCGCTCGTTGCTCACGTGCTTTGAGAGCGATCACGGCGCGTACTGCGATGTCTGCATGGGGGAAGCCATCGTCGCCCACGGGATGACACAGCAGGGCCGGTCGCTGGACGAGATTCGGACCGCTATCGACCGTCAGTTCGGAACGTAGTGCTGCGGGCCTCGAGCTGCTGACGCGGCAGGCCCGCGAGCCGGACCAGTACCCGCTGCGCGCCCCGCGCCAACGCCTCACCGAAGTTCTGTCCGCCTGACACCGCCGGTCCCACGTCGCCCGATAGCCAGCGTGACAATTCCTGGAGATCGGTGTCGTTGAGCGTCGTGACCTCCAGGCGCGCGATGAAATAGTAGCGTCCGCTTCCCGACTCGGTGGGATGCAACGTCACGACGTAGGGGATATCGAGCGCGGCCGACAGCTCGTCGGGTGTCGTGTAGCGCGTAATCGTGCCGCCCTGGCGAATCAGTACGAAATCGTCCGCGAGCGGGTCGTTGCGCGCCACGGCGTCCCACCCGACCTCCCGCACGAACTGATCGAACCAGCTGGAGCGCACCTTCCACAGCTCCAGCCGGTAGTGCAGGCGGAGCGGGAATCCGGAGCGCATCAGCCCGACGAATTTTCCGTCGGTGAGCAGCCCCGTGCTGCGCACGCGTGGCACGTTGCTTTGCAACGTGACGGTCAGGGTGGGCGATTGCGCGGCAGCCGTGCTGGCGAACAGCAGGCCGACCACCGCGCCCCGGAGAGTGGGACGCACTTTAGAACCGGTGGTCGAGCCTGACTGTGAACCGCAGTCGTTCGCCGGTTGTCACCGCCTTCGCCAAGTAGACGCCGAATCCGCTCCAATCCAAACCCAGTCCGACGTCGACCAGCCAGCTCGAGAGCGACGGGATCCTGCCGGGGGAAAGTTGGCCCGGTCCGTCACCCACGAGCCACGACTGGCCCGTGTTGGTGAACACGACCAGGTCGAGCCCCTCGAGCCAGAACGGCGTGCCTTCATCGCGGTCGGCCTCATCGCGGCCGCCCGACGGATCGTAGCTCCAGTTCAGCTTCAGATGGCCGCGGTACTCGGCCTGGAACGCGAGCACGCGGTCGCACGCCGCGAGCTTCGAGTCCGTGAACGCCGGATCGGTGATGTTCTCGTTGCACGCGAGGGCCCGGAACGGCTCGCCGGGCATGGGCTCGGGACCGCCGAGCGAGAGCCGGCGCTGCAGCGGCAACGGATCCCCGCCCATCCAGCCGCCTCCCACCATGCGCAGGTGAATGCGCCCCGACGGGCTGATGCGGGCGTAATGCCGCACGTCGAGGAACATCCGGTTGAACTGGTAGGACCCGTCGGTGGGAATCGAGTCGCGCACGCTCGCCGGCACACCGGCATGCGGAATCACATCGGAGCTGCGCGCGTTGTCGAACGTGAACCGCGCAAGCCAACCGGCAGACGGGTCGTCCGCGTCGTTGCGGGTATCGATTGTGGCGTTGAAGCCAACCGTGGTGAAATGTCCTTCATCGATCGGCGGGTTGGGACGCCACAGGTCGGAGTTGCGGAAGATGGTCCAGGGGTCCTGGACGCCGACGCTCGTGTGCCACTCCTGGCGGGCCTCGAGTGCCAGCGTCAGCGGCCGCTCGGGCTGCGCGAACACCCGCGCTCCCCAGCCCTTGTTCAGGTAGTAGTCGCGGTAATCCCGCGCGAACAAGAACGAGCTCCAGCCGACCTCGTTGCTGTGCAGTCCCCAGTCCTCGACCGGCGACACCACGTCGAACGCGCGCAGCGCGACTCCGACCGGGCGCACGTCGCCCGAACGGAACTCGCCGCGGAACATGTAGCCCAGGTCGCTGCGGTTGTCGGAGAGATCGCCCGCGGAGCGGAATACGCCCAGTGCATCGATGCGCAGCCGGACGTTGCGCTGCAGCTTCCAGTCGAACAGCGGCCCGAACACGATGGGCAGTCCCTCGACGCGGTTGAACGTCCCGCCGGTCGCGAGCGTCAGCGTGGAGCGCGACGCTTCGGTGCCCCAGGAGATCTTGGCGCCGAGCACCGGCAGGCGCCGGCGCAAGTTGGGCGCGTACTCGATCTGGTCGCCCTCGCTCTGCAGCCGGTAGAGCAGCGGCTCGCGGTATTGGCGCACCTCACCGCTCACACGGCCGCGCGTGGCGTCGACGATACCGCCGACGACGATCACATCGCCGGTCACCTCGCCGCCCGCTTCGAACCGCAGGTCACCGTTGATCACGACCAGCGTCCCCTGCACGCGGCCGCCCACGAACACGGGGCCGCTCCGCACGGCGACATTGCCGCGCCATTCGTTGCCGTGCGGCAGCCGGGTGCGTCCGACCAGGCGGGTCGTCGCCGTGTCGTTGTAGAAGCGGATGACCTCGTCGGCCACGACGCGCGGGAGCGCGCGCGCTTCGAGGGCGGCGCTGTCGGGATGGATGACGATGGTCGTGTCCTGCGCGACCAGAGCCAGTAACAGTGCGATCATAGATCAGCCTTCGTTGGAGGCTCGATATTCAGGCGGCGCATGCGGCGATAGAGGTTGGCCCGGTCGGTGTCGAGCCGGCGCGCCGCCTCCGCCACATTGCCGCGCGACACCGAGAGCGCGCGCGCGATCAGCTCGCGTTCGTACTGATCGAGCGTGTCGCTGAGCGCGATGTCGCGCCACGGCGTCTCGCTGCCCTCGACGGGAACGATGCGCGGGGCGGTGGCATCCTGCGGCAGCACGCGCGCGACGTCGGCCGCGGCGATGAGCTCCGACGTCGCAAGGATCGCCATCCGCTCCACGATGTTGGCCAGCTCGCGGACGTTGCCGGGCCAGGAATAGGCCGCGAGCAGCGGGACGGCGCCGGAGTCGAACTTCACGGGCCGTCCCAGGCGGGCCGCGCAGCGATTCGCGAAGTGCTTGACCAGCGGGGCGACGTCTTCGGGCCGCTCGCGCAGCGGCGGGATATGGATCGGCAGCACGTTCAGGCGGAACAGGAGATCCTCCCGGAACTCGCCTTCGCGCACCGCGTGCCGCAGGTCCTTGTTCGTGGCGGCGATGACACGGACATTGACCGCGAACGGCCGCTCGCCGCCCACGCGCTCCACGACCCCGCTTTCGAGCACCCGCAGCAGCTTGGCCTGCGCTTCGGGTCCGAGGTCGCCGACTTCATCCAAGAAGAGCGTGCCGCCATCAGCCAGCTCGAACCGCCCCAGGCGGCGCTCGGTCGCGCCGGTGAAGGCACCGCGCTCGTGACCGAACATCTCGGACTCCACCAGATCGCGCGGCAGCGCCGCGCTGTTCACGGTGACGAACGGTTTGTTGCCGCGCGCGCTCTGGCGGTGAATCGCCGAAGCCACCAGTTCCTTCCCGGTGCCGGATTCGCCGGTGATCAGGACGCGCGACTCCGTCGGCGCCACACGGGCGATCAGCGCGCGCAGCTCCTCCATCGCGAAACTCGACCCGATCAGCGGATCGGCATGGCCGAGCTGCTCGTGCAGCCGCTTGTTTTCGGCGATCGTGCGGCCCAGCTCCAGCGCACTGCGTAGCGCGACGAGCACGCCCTCCGGTGTGAGTGGCTTTTCGAGGAATTGAAACGCGCCGAGCTTCGTTGCGCGCACCGCGTCGGCAAGGCTGGCCTTGCCGCTCATCATCACGACGGGCACGTGCGGCGCGCGTTTTCGGATCTGCTCGAGCGTCGCGAGCCCATCCGGGCCAGGCGGCATCATCAGGTCGAGCAGCACGACGTCGGGTGAGTCCTCGACGAGCCGCGTGAGGGCCGCGTTGCCGTCCGGCGCTTCAACGGTTTCGTACCCGTCCGATTGCAGCAACGCACCGACCATTTTGCGGATGTTGGATTCGTCGTCGACGAGCAGTATGCGAGGACTCATAGCGAGGGCGCTCGAGGGCGGTCGAGGGCGGTCGAGGGCGGCAAGACGATCGCGAATGTGGCACCGCCTCCGGGTGTTTCACTGACACTGATCGTGCCGCGGTGGGCTTCCAGAGTGACGCGCACGAGCGCGAGACCCAGGCCCGTGCCGTCGTCTTTGGTCGTGAAATACGGCTCGAACACCTTCTGACGGTACTCGGCGGGAATTCCGGGCCCATGATCGGCGATCGTGATCGACAGCGCGGCCTCCGCGCCGGTGACGGTGACGTCGATCGCGCCGCGGCCTTGCATCGCCTCGGATGCATTGCGATAGATATTCGAGAACGCGCGCCGCAGCGGTTCGTAGTGCCCGAGCACGGTGCGCGGCCCGCCATTGGCCGTGACCGTGACCCGCACGCCTTCGGGGACGCCGGTCCGGCCTAGCTCTTCCAACAGCTCGACCAGATCGACTTCGCTCTGCGGGCCTTCGGGCAGCCGGCCGAACTCGGCGAATTCCCTGGCGAGCCGCTCGAGTCGATCCGTCTCCGCAGCCAACACCTGAATCGCCATCTCCGAGCGGGCGGCAGTGAGGCCGTCCGGCCGGCCGAGGGTGTCCACCGCGATCCGCATCGATGTCAATGGATTCTTGATCTCGTGCGCGACGCGCCGGGCCACCTCGCGGAATGCGCGCAGCCGCTCGGCTTCCAGCTCGCGCTCGCGCGCGGTTGCAAGCGCCGCCGCCAGCTCGCGCAGCGCCTGGCGCAGCGCCTCGAACTCAGGAGCGCCGCGGGTGGGCGGCCCGCCGGGGAGCGTCTCATGGCGCCGAATGAGCTGCGTCCAGCCGACCAGCTCATCGATAGGTCGTGAGAGCTGACGCGAGAGATGGCCGGCGAGATTGACGGCGGCATAAAGCACCGCCAGACCGAGCAGGAGAATGACGACCGCGAATCCAGCCGTGTAATAGCGCAGGAACGTTTCAGCACGCCGCGCGAGGCTGACCGACGCCGAGACCTCGTCCAGATGTTGGCGGAGCAATGCGCGCTCGCGAACCGAGAGGTGCAACGTGTCCACTCCCTCGAGCAGGCCGCGCGCGGTTGCCGCAACCCGTTCGGTCGAGGCACGCGCGCCGGCCGCAGGCAGCAGCCGGCGTACCGACAAGACCCATCCCGCGACCGCGAGTACCGTTGGAACCGCGGTCATCACGACGAGGACTAGGAAGATTCGACGCCTGAAGGGAAGCGCCATATTTGAGGCCAATTTAGGGAGCGGGTCAGGCTGTGACAATTCGACACGGGGGACGCATGAAGTCGCACACCCACTACCTCTGGTTCAACACGAAGCAGCGACAGGAGATCATCGACATCACGGAGGAGGTTACGAAGGAGGTCGAGGTGAGCAAGGTGCGTGAAGGTTTCGTCCTGGTGAGCGCCATGCACATCTCCGCGTCGGTGTTCGTGAATGACCATGAATCCGGCTTGTGGGAAGACATTCTGAAGTGGCTCGAGGGCACGATCGCGCCGTGGGATCCCAAGCGGTACCGGCACAACGAAACCGGCGAGGACAATGCCGCGGCGCACCTGCGCAGCCTCACGATCGGCCACGAGGTCATCGTCCCGATCACGGCAGGGAAGCTGGACTTTGGGCCGTGGCAGCGGGTGTTTTATGGCGAGTGGGACGGACAGCGAAAGAAACGGGTAATCATCAAGGTTCTGGGAGACTGACATGAACGTGGCATTGCTGGCGCTGGCGCTCGTGGCTCAAGGGCAGGATGCCGATACGCGCGCGCTCCTCAAGCTCGAGGACGAATGGGCGAGCGCGTTGGTGCAGCGGGACACCGTCGCATTCAAGCGGCTGCTCGCGGAGGGGTTCGTGTACACGGAAAACGATCAGGTCATGGATCGCGCGGCCGTGCTGGAGTTCGTGTCGCGCGGACCGGACACCGTGGACGCGGCGCATAACGAGGAGTTACACGTCCATCGCTACGGTTCGGTGACGGCCGTCGTCACCGGCTGGCTCGTCGTGCGGGGGCGCGGCGCGAGCGGCCCGTTCAATCGGCGCTACCGATTCACCGACACGTGGGTGAAGCGCAACGGCCAGTGGCAGATCGTGGCGGCACAGGATTACGTGGCACCAAGCTGAGCGTTCGTGGAGGGAGCCAATCCTCGATAGTTTGTGGGCATGATCGTCCCACAACCTGTCGTGCTCGAAGGGCGCAGCATTCGGCTCGAGCCGCTGCGGGAAGCACACGCGGCAGACCTGGCGGAGGCCGCCGCCGACGGCCGGCTGTGGGAGCTCTGGTTTACCGCAGTCCCGGTTCGCGAGAAAATGCCCGATTACGTGCGCGACGCGCTCAAGGGCCAGCGCGAAGGCCACATGCTGCCGTGGATCGTGCGCGATCTGGCCAGCCGCACCGTAATCGGATCCACGCGCTACCATGACATCGTGCCGGCGGTGGATCGGGTGGAGATCGGCTTCACCTGGTATTCGCAGAGCCGCTGGCGCTCGAACGTCAACACCACCTGCAAGCTGTTGCTCCTGAGCCACGCGTTCGAGACGCTGGGGTGCCAATGCGTCGGGCTGCGGACCGACAACTTCAACTTCCGCTCGCAGCGGGCGATCGAGGCGCTCGGCGCCAAGAAGGACGGGGTGATTCGGCATCACGCCGCGCGGCGCGACGGGACCGTCCGCGACACCGTGATCTATTCGATTCTCGCGGCGGAGTGGCCGGACGTGAAACGCCACCTCGAGCTCCGGCTTCATCGGCACCAGGCGGAGGTGTGACCCGCGCACCCCGACGGCCGGCGGGCAGCCTGGTGATCAGTCGCCGACAGTTGTAGAAGGCGTACATTAGCGGCGCATGGAACGCCGCTTCGGTCTGCTCCACGCCACCGCGTTGAACATGACGAACATGATCGGGATCGGTCCGTTCATCACGATCCCGCTGCTCATGTCCGCGCTCGGTGGCCCGCAGGCCATGCTCGGCTGGGCGGTCGCGCTGATCATCGTGCTGTGCGACGGCATGGTGTGGAGCGAGCTCGGCGCGGCGCTGCCCGGCTCGGGCGGCTCGTTCGGCTACCTGCGCCGCGGCTACGGCGAGCACAAGTTCGGCCGGGTGATGGGGTTCCTGTTCGTGTGGCAGTTCATTTTCAGCGGCCCGCTCGAGATCGCGTCCGGCTACATCGGGTTCTCGCAGTACCTCGGCTACATCTGGAAGGACATCACGAGGCAGCAGACGATGCTGGTGATCGTGGCGTTGGGTGTGCTCAACATCGCGCTGCTGTACCGGCGGATAAAGTCGATCGCCACCATCACGGTCGCGCTCTGGATCGGGACGATCGTCACGGTGACCGCCGTCATCGTGACCGGCGCGATTCACTTCGATCCCCGCATCGCCTTCGACTTCCCGCCCGGCGCTTTCAACTTCTCGATCGGGTTTCTGCTCGGTCTCGGCGCGGCGTCGCGGGTCGGCGTGTACGACTACCTCGGCTACTACGACGTCTGCTACATCGGCGACGAGGTGCGGGATCCCGGCCGGGTGATCCCGCGCTCGATTCTGCTCAGCACGATCGCGGTCGCCCTGATCTACGTCGCGATCAACTTCTCGATCATCGGCGTCGTGCCGTGGCGCGAGTTCGTCCCCAGGTCCGAGCACCCGCAGGCGGATTTCGTGGTGTCGATCTTCATGGAACGGATCTTCGGACCGCAGATCGCCACGGTGTTCACCGCGATGATCCTGTGGACCGCCTTCGGCTCGGTGTTCGCGCTGCTGCTCGGGTACTCGCGCATTCCGTACGCGGCGGCGCGCGACGGGTACTTCTTCCGGGTGTTCGCGCGCCTGCACTCGAAGCACGAGTTCCCCTACGTCTCGCTCGTCGTGCTCGGCCTACTCGCGATCGTCGCCGGTTTCGCACCGCTAGGCGTCGTGATCGACGCGCTGATAACGACGCGGATTCTGGTGCAGTTTATCGGGCAGATCGGAGCGGTCACGCTGCTGCGGCGCACGGCGCCTGACATGCCGAGGCCGTACCGGATGTGGCTCTATCCGGTCCCGAGTCTGGTGGCGTTACTCGGCTGGATCTTCATCTTTGCGACGACGCCGCTCAGGGTGATCGCCTTCGGGCTGGGTGCGCTGCTGCTCGGTGTCGCCTGTTTCATGGTCTGGTCGTGGAAGGCCCAAACCTGGCCGTTCGAGGAGAGGGTGGTGTCGACATGAACCGACGCGAATTCGTGGCGACCACGGCGGCGCTGGCGGGAACAGTCGGCTGGCAGCCGCAGAAACAGGCGAAGCCGACCGTCATCCTGTTCCAGGGCGATTCGATCACCGACTGCGGCCGCAACCGCGATTCCAAGGACGCCAACACCGCCGGCGCGCTCGGGACCGGCTACCCGCTGTTCGCCGCGGCCGCATCGCTGGCTGCCCGTCCCGACCGCGATCTCAAGTTTTTCAATCGCGGGATCAGCGGCAACAAGGTGCCGGACCTGATGCAGCGCTGGCGGGCCGATGCGCTCGACATCCAGCCGGACATTTTGAGCATTCTGATCGGCGTCAACGACTTCTGGCACAAGCTGGACCATGGGTACACCGGCTCGGTGGCCGACTACGAAGAGCAGTACCTGACTTTGCTCGACGAGACGCGGCGCGCGTTGCCCAAGGTCTATCTGATCATCTTCGAGCCGTTCGTGCTCCGGTGCGGCGCGGTGACGGCGCGCTGGTTCCCGGAATTCGATCAGCGCCGCGCCGTGGCGGCCCGGGTTGCCGCGCATGCGAACGCGACGTTCGTGCCGCTGCAAATGATGTTCGACCGCAAAGTCAGGTCGAGCCCGCCGGAGTACTGGGCCGCCGACGGCGTCCATCCCACGCCCGCCGGTCACGCGTTGATCGCCAACGAGTGGCGTCGCGTGGCGAATGTGTAACGCGGTGCGATTCGCGGGTGACGCCATGAGGTCGGCGCGTATATTTGAAGCCGATGTTCTTCTGGAATTGCGAAGCGGCCTCGCCCCTCGATTACGTCCTGCTCGTAATCGCGTCCACCGCGTGGATCTACACGGCGTGGTGCCTCATCCAGCTGCGCTACGAGCGGCGCCGACCGCTCGTGTGGTGGGAGCCGGTGCCGCTCAGCAACAGCGACCTCACCCCGGCCGGCCGTGAATACCACCGCCGGTTTTTCATGTCCCTGTTCACAGGCGCTTGTGCGATTCTCCTCGCCGCAGCGTTTTGCGCGAGCCGCTAGCCGACTCCTGTCCATACTGATGGTCGGCGCAGCGCTCGGCTGCGCCTCGAGTGGTCAACCGGTTTCGCCGCCTCCACCACCGCCACCGCCGCCCGCCGATCCATGGACATTGGTCTGGGCCGATGAGTTTTCCGGCGCGGCGGGAGCGGGCGTCAATACGGCGTACTGGCGCTACGACACCGCCGACGGCTGCTCGTCGGGCAACTGCGGGTGGGGCAACAACGAGAAGGAGTATTACCGCACGTCGGCGGAGAACATCGCGCAGACCGGCGACGGCTACCTCGCCATCGTGGCACGCGTCGCGACCGACTCGCTCTCGTGTTACTACGGACGCTGCAAGTACACGTCGGCCAAAATCACGACGCGCGACAAAGTCTCGATCCTCCCGGGCCGTGTCGAGGCGCGCATCAAGCTCGCGCAGGGGCAGGGCCTGTGGCCCGCGTTCTGGATGCTGGGCGAAAACATCGGCCGGGCCGGATGGCCGGCCTGCGGCGAGCTCGACATCCTCGAAAACAAGGGGAGCCAGCCGGGGCTTACGAGCTCCGCGGTGCACGGCCCCGGGTACTCGGGGAACACGCCCTTCGCCCATACCCAGTCGAACGCGGCGACCGATTTCCACGTGTACGCGGTCGAGTGGGATGCGCAGTCGATCCGCTTTTACATCGATACCCAGCTGCACTACACGGTGTCGCGCGGGAATGTCCAGCAGTACGGCGCGTGGGTGTTCGACCAGGCGTTCTTTGTCGTGCTCAACCAGGCGGTCGGCGGGCATTTCGACGGCGATCCGCAATCCGATTCGATCTTCCCCGCTACGATGCTGATCGACTATGTGCGTGTGTACAGACGGACGGCCTGACGGCCGGGCCGATGGAGGATGAAATGAGGTCGACGATCGCGTTTCTCGTGCTGTTTACGCTGGCGAGCACAGCGGCGCTGGGACAGGGACTGCCGCGTGGCCGACCGGCCGACGTCGGGCTCGCGCCCGATGCACTCGAGTCGATTGCTCCCAAACTGCGGGCCTACGTCGAGTCGGGGAAACTGCCGGGCATGGTGGCGGTCATCGCGCGGCACGGCAAGACCGTGTACGTCAACTCCATCGGCACCCAGACGATGCCGGGACCGCAGGCCACGGCGGTCTTCCGGATTTTCTCGATGACGAAGCCGATCACGAGCGCCGCGGCGATGCAGCTCGTGGAGCGCGGCAAGCTGCGGCTCGACGATCCGGTGTCGAAGTACATCCCGTCATTCGCGCACGTGAAGGTGTTCGCGGGCGGCAGCGCCGCGCAACCGCAGCTGCGGAACCCGGACCGCGCGATGAAGGTCGCCGATCTGATGACTCACACGTCGGGACTGACATACGGGATCTTCGACAGCACGTCCGTGGACTCGATCTACCGGGGCGCCGGATTCTTCGCCCCAGGTTGGACCAGCTCCACGTTGTCCGACAGCCTGGCCCGCTTGCCCCTGAAGTTCTCGCCGGGCGCCCAGTGGAACTACGGCTTCTCCACCGATGTGTTGGGGCGCGTTATTGAAGTCGCGTCGGGGCAGACGTTGGACCGATTCCTCGACAGCGCGCTATTCAAGCCCCTGAAAATGACCATGACCGGGTTCCGCGCGACGCCGGCGATGCGTGAACGCGTGATTCCGATCTACTTACGCGGTCCCGACGGGAAGCTCGTGGCGCAGACGCCGCTGCTGACGCCCGACTACACGACGCCGGGCGAGCTGCTGTCCGGCGGCGGCGGCTTGCTGTCCACTCCGGACGACTATCTGCGGTTCGCGCAGATGTTGCTCAACGGCGGGGAGCTCGACGGCACGCGCGTGCTCAAACGCGAAACGGTCGCGCTCATGCTGCAGAATCACGTGCCCGACGCGTGGGTGCCGCTCAATATCGCCGAAGGATGGCAGATCGGCAGGAACGGCTTCGGCTACGGCGGCGCGGTCCGGATGGATTCTGAAGCGGCCGTGCCGGGGTCCGCCGGCACCTTCCGTTGGGCAGGCTACGGCTCGACGTTCTTCTGGGTCGATCCTAAAGCCAACCTGATCGGGATGGTGTGGACGCAGTACATGCCGGTGATGGAGTACTGGGCGCTCGACGGAGACTTTCAGCGGCTGGTGTACGCTGCGCTCGCCGACCCGCGGAGCGTGCCGTAGATTAGCTCCTAATGAAACGACGCGACTTTGTTCACACCATGGGCGCGGTCGCTGCCGGCGCCTCCCTGAAGTTCCCCTCCGCACTGCTTCCCAAGAAGCTCGACCGCATCGGCCTCGAGCTGTACGCGGTGCGCGCAGCGATGCAAGAGAACCCGGAGCGGACGCTCGCCGAGATCCGCGCGATCGGGTACACCGACGTCGAGCTGCTGTGGTCGTTCAATAACTTTGGCCGAACGCCCCAGCAGGTCGCCGCGACGCTCAAGAACGAAGGGCTGCGCGCGCCGTCGTGCCACATGTCGGCCGAGACGATCTTCGTGGGCTGGGAGAAGAGCCTCGAGATCGCCAAGCTGCTCGGGCAGGAGTACTGCTTTGTCCCGGACTTCGAGGGCTGGACCAAGCAGACGCTCGATCACTGGCGCCAGTGGGCGGACCGGTTCAATGCCGCCGGCGCGGTGGCACGGAAGGCCGGCATCTGGCTCGGCTTCCACAACGAGCCGTACCATCAACGGCCCATCGAGGGTCAGGTGCCGCTCGACGTGTTCCTCGACCGGGTCGATCCGTCGGTCACCAGACAGCAGCTCGACATCGGCAACATGCTGCTCGGCGGCGGCGATCCGTTCCAGTACATGCAGAAGTATCCCGACCGGTTCTGGAGCTTCCACGTCAAGGACGCCAAAGCCGACCGGTCCGGCGACACGGCACTGGGTACGGGGATCTTCGACTTCAAGAAATTCTTTGCGGCGGTACCGCGGCTCGAGCAGAAACCTGCGCACGTCGAAGAAGAGGGCGCGCAGGATGCGGCCGGCCAGATGGCGGCGGCGCGCGCGAACTTCCAGTACCTGAAAAACCTGGAGTTCTAGCGTGAGCGGGGTGCTGCTGGCCGCGGCGTTGC
The DNA here is from genome assembly GCA_035710265.1 of Gemmatimonadales bacterium. Lineage (GTDB taxonomy): Bacteria > Gemmatimonadota > Gemmatimonadetes > Gemmatimonadales > GWC2-71-9 > 20CM-2-65-7. The sequence continues at coordinate 27,604 of DASTDR010000235.1, forward strand.
TCGTGCAAGCTCCCGCCGCGGCCAGCGCTCCGAAGCCGACGTTCGTCATCGTGCACGGGGCCTGGGGCGGGGGATGGGACTGGCGGACCGTCGACTCGCTGTTGACCCGGGACGGGTACAAGGTCGTGCGCGTGACGCTCACCGGACTGGGCGAGCGCCGCCACCTCTCGTCACCAACCGTCGGGCTCTACACGCATATCGACGATGTCGTCAACAAGATCCTGTGGGACGACCTGCGCGACGTCATCCTGCTCGGCCACAGCTATGGCGGCATGGTGATCACGGGCGCGGCCGATCGCGTACCCGATCGGATCAAGCGTCTCGTCTACCTCGATGCGATGCTTCCCGAGTCCGGCGAATCGGTCCGGAGTCGCCAGGGCCTCGACAGCAGCTTCATCAACACAATCAGGCGTGGCGATTACACGGTGCCGGTGTGGGTCCAGGATACGACGGTCATTCCGCGCGATGTGCCGATGTCGTTGAAGACCTTCACCGACACGTTGCGGCTGGTGAATCCCGCCCGCAGCACGGTGGCCGGGATCTACATCCTCACCTACGAGCCGCAGATCACTCCCGATCCGTTCCAGCGCGACGCCGATCGCGCGGCGGCGCGCGGCTGGCCGGTGCATCGCATGCAGGCTGATCACATCCCCGAGCGCACCAACCCAACCGGTCTGGTCACCCTCCTCGAGCGCGTCGTTCAATAAGGAAGCGCAGATGACGCTCATCCGTTTCAAGGCCTCGCCGAATCAGGATGTTGATCTCGCAACGACATATGACGCGATTGTCGTCGGCTCGGGCGCCGCCGGCGGCATGGCGGCGCACGTCCTCACGTCGCAGGGGATGAAGGTGCTGCTGCTCGAGGCGGGGAAGCGCATCCCGATCAATGAAGAGCTGCGGTCGATGCAATGGCCGTACGAACATCCTCGCCGCGGGGAAGCGCCGCCCGGATATCACGCGATCAATTTCAACGAGTACAACGTCCGGCAGCCGCCCTATGGCAAGGGTTCGGCGTTCCGGCACGTGTTCTCGTACGTGGGCGGCTGGGGCGGATCCGACTACGTCAAGAACATTCTGGTCGACGAGAAGGACCATCCGTACACCGGAACCAAGTACGCGTGGGTGCGCGCGCGGCTGCTCGGCGGCAAGACCAACATCTGGGGCCGGCTCGCGCTGCGGCTCGCGGACTACGACTTCAAGGCCAAGTCGCACGACGGCTCCGGCGAAGACTGGCCGATCGCATACGCGGA
>DASTDR010000236.1:0-4576 GCA_035710265.1 Gemmatimonadales bacterium
CTTCAGCTTGGGATGCAGCCCGCCCACGATGTGGAACTCGCGTGTGGGATTGTCGCGCGCCGCGTCCGCTTCCGCGAATACCTCGTCAAGACTGCGCGTGTAGTTGCCGTCTTCCTTGGGCATGCGGGCGAAGGAGCAGAACACGCAGGTGTTGCGCAGGATGCAGACGTTGGTCGGATTGATGTGCTGATTCGCGGCGAAGTACACTCGGTTGCTGTTGCGGCGAGTGTTGGCGAGGTTCGCGAGGTTGCCCACGGTGAGCAGGTCGTTAGATGCAAAAAGCGCGAGGCCATCCTCGCGCGTCAATCGCTCAGCCCGCTCGACCTTTGCCGCGATTGGGTCGAGTGCCGGGTCGGATCGACCGCCCGACCGCCCGTCCGCCCGTCCGCCCATCAGGTAACTCTCCGCACCGCCAGCGTGACGTTGTGCCCCCCAAACCCGAAGGAGTTGGACAACGCAACGTCGATGTGCCGCTCCACAGCCTTGTTCGGCGCCGAATCGAGATCGCACGCCGGATCGGGATTGAACTGATTGATCGTGGGCGGGATCACGCCGTGTTTCAGCGCCAGCGCGCAGATCGCGAACTCGAACGCCCCCGCCGCGCCGAGCAGGTGCCCCGTCATCGACTTGGTCGAGCCGAAGATCAGCTTGCGCGCGTGCTCGCCGAACACGGCCTTCACCGCGTTGGTCTCGGCGGCATCCCCGTGCGGCGTGGAGGTGCCGTGCGCGTTGATATAGCCGACGTCCTCGGGCTTGATGTTGCCCGACTGCATCGCGAGCCGCATCGCTTCCTGCGCACCGGAGCCGTCCGGCGCCGGCGCGGTGATATGATGCGCGTCGGCCGTGGCGCCGTAGCCCACGACCTCGGCGATGATCGTCGCGCCCCGCGCCCGGGCGCGCTCCCACTCCTCGAGAATCACGACCGCGGCGCCGTCGCCCATCACGAATCCGTCGCGGTCCTTGTCGAACGGCCGGCTCGCGGTCTTGGGATCGTCGTTGCGCTCGGATAGCGCTTTCATGTTGGCGAAGCTCGCGAGCGCGAGCGGCGTGATCGCGGCTTCGGACCCGCCCGCGACCATGACGTCCGCCTTGTTGTCGCGAATCAGATCGAATGCATCCCCGAGGGCGTGTCCCGACGAGGCGCAGGCCGACACCGTCCCGTAGTTCGGTCCCTGGAAGCCGTAGCGCATCGACACGATCGCCGAGGCCACGTTCGCCATGAACATCGGCACGAAGAACGGCGACACCCGGCTCGGTCCCTTCTCGATGAAGGTCCGCATGTTCTCTTCGAACGTCGCGATCCCGCCGGTGCCGGTGCCGATGATGACGCCGATGCGCTTGGGATCGAGCGGGCTTTTCTCGAGGCAGGAGTCGCGCACCGCCTGCACCGCCGCTCCCATCGCGAACTGGGAGAACAGGTCGTAGCGGCGCGCTTCCTTCTTGTCGATGTACTGGAGCGGATCGAACCCCTTCACTTCGCAGGCGAAGTGCACGGGGAGCAAACTGTGGTCGAAACGGGTAATCGGACCCGCCCCCGACTCTCCGGCAACGAGGGCGGCCCAGGTGCTCGCGACGTCGGTTCCAACCGGCGTCACGAGTCCCATCCCCGTGACCGCCACCCGGCGTGTCACTATTTGCCTTTCCCCATCTTGTCGTGGAGATAACTCATCGCCGCCCCGACGGTGCGGAGCTTCTCCGCCTCTTCGTCCGGGATATCGATGTCGAACTCCTTTTCGAACGCCATGACGAGCTCGACCGTGTCGAGACTGTCGGCGCCCAGGTCTTCCATGAAGCTCGCGTCGTTGGTGAGCTTGTCGCGCTCCACGCCAAGCTCTTCGACGATAATGTCTTTGACCTTCTCCTCGAGCTGCTTCATGTCCATTGCCATGGATAACCCTCAGCGAAGGGAAAGGAGGATGGGGGGATCACATCACCATCCCGCCGTCGACCACCAGCACCTGCCCCGTAATGTAGCTGGCCAAGTCGGAGGCGAGAAAGAGGACGGCGGACGCAATGTCGGAGCCCTGCCCCAACCGTCCCAAGGGAATATTGTCCTGAAAGTACTTCTTCGCTTCTTCGGAAATGCCCTTCGTCAGCTCAGTTTCGATATAGCCCGGCGCGATGGCATTCACCAGCACGTTGCGGGAGGCTAGTTCCTTGGCGACGGACTTGGTGAAGCCGATCACCCCTGCCTTGGAGGCGGAGTAGTTGGATTGTCCCTTGTTGCCGTTCAATCCCACGACGCTGGTGATATTGATGACCCGGCCCCAGCGGCGCTTGATCATGCCCCGCGCCGCGTACTTCGTCATCAGAAACGTGCCCTTCAGGTTCGTATCCACGACGGAGTCCCAGTCCGATTCCGTCATCAGAAACAGCAGGGTGTCCTTCGTGAAGCCGGCGTTGTTGACGAGGACGTCGATCTGGCCGAAATCCTTCTCGACCGATTTCGCGAACGCCTCGACCTGCGCGGCCACGCCGACGTCGCACGCATAGCCCCGCGTCCCCTGCCCGAACTCGCTCGCCGTCTTTTCCGCCGCCGCGCCGTCGCGCGAGCAGAGCGCGACCCTCGCCCCCGCATCGAGGAAGGCTCGGCAAATGTCGTGTCCAATGCCGCGCGTCCCCCCGGTGACGAGCGCGACTTTTCCCGTCAGGTCGAGCGGCACACGATGCTCACTCTGGACGGCAGGTTCTATCACTGCTGGCTTCGCCATAACTCACGCTGCTTCCATGAACTTGGTCACCTCATCCGCCGTTCCCAGGCTGACCACGTTCGCGTCAGGGATAATTCGCTTCAAGAGACCCGCGAGCACGGCCCCCGGGCCGATTTCGATGAACCGCGCGCCTTCCCCACCCACGCGCGCCGCGTGCTGCATGCATTCTACCCAACGGACCGGCGCCGTGAGTTGATCGGCCAGGAGCCGCCTGGCGCGACCGGCGTCTTTCACGGTTTCGGCGGTGGCATTGGCGATGATCGGGAAGGCGGGATCGGCGAATTCGGCGCGCTCGAGCGCAAGCTGCAGATGGTTGCGCGCCGGTCCCATGAGCGGCGAATGGAACGCGCCGCTCACTTTGAGCGCGATCACGCGCTTGGCGCCGCGCTTCTTGCACGCTTCGCCCGCGCGCGTCACCGCGTCGGGATCCCCGGAGATCACCGTCTGATCGGGCGCGTTGATGTTCGCGGCGACCGCGACGCTCGCCTGCTGCGACGCCTCGGCGCACGCCGCCTCGACATCCGTCGTGGGGAGCCCGAGCACCGCCGCCATCGTCCCCGGCCGCTCCTCGCCCGCTTTCTGCATCAGCTCGCCGCGGCGGCGCACGAGCTTGGCGCCGGCGGCGGGCTGGAGCGCGCCGGCCGTGATGTACGCGGAGTATTCCCCGAGCGAGTGTCCCGCGCCGGCCACGGGCGTGCCGGCGACTTTGGCGCCGACGACGGCGAACACCGCTGCGCTGTGGGCGAGAATCGCCGGCTGCGTATTCTGCGTGGCGGTGAGCTCGTCTTCCGGACCCTGAAACATGATCTGGGAGAGCGCGATGCCGAGCGCGTCATCGATCGCGGCGAAGGTGTCGCGCGCTTCGGGAAAGCGGTCCGCGAGATCTTTTCCCATGCCGACTTTTTGGGCGCCCTGGCCGGGGCACAGCCAGATGGTGCTTACCACCGAACGACCATGCTGCCCCACGTGAAGCCGGCGCCGAACGCGCACAGCATGACGATCATGCCCGGCTGCAACCGGCCGGTCTTCACCGCTTCGTCCAGCGCGATCGCGATCGACGCGGCCGACGTGTTGCCGAACCGGTCCACGTTCACGTAGACCTTGTCCATTGGGATCCCGGCGTGCTTCGCGGTGGCTTCGATGATGCGAATGTTGGCTTGGTGGGGAATGAGCAGATCGATCTGGTCCGCGGTCAGTCCGGCGCGCTCCAGCGCGTGATCGCACGCGTCCGCCATCGAAAGCACCGCGGCCTTGAACACTTCCCGGCCCGCCATCTTGATGAAGTAGCTGTGATCCTTGAGCAGCTCTTCGCTGGGCGGATGGGTCGCGCCGCCGCCGGGACGATACAGCAGCTCCGCCAGCGTGCCGTCGGACTTGAGATACGTCGAGAGAATGCCGCGCCCATTCGTGCTTTTCCGCACGATCGTGGCGCCCGCGCCGTCGCCGAACAGCACGGCGGTGGTGCGGTCGCTCCAGTCCATGATGCTGGTCAGTTTCTCGGCGGCGATCACGAGCACGTGCTGCGCCTGCTCGGCCGCGATGATCCCTTCGGCGCTCGTGAGCGCGTACACGAAGCCGGAGCAGGCCGCGCCCACGTCGAACGCGGCGGCGTTCTTGGCGCCGAGCATCGCCTGGAGGTCGCACGCCTGCGAGGGCAGCAGCCGGTCCGGCGACGCGGTGGCGTAGATGATCGCGTCGATATCGAGCGGCGTGAGGCCGGTCTCCGCGAGCACCTGCAGCGCCGCCGCCTTCCCCATGCACGCGTTGGTCTCGTCTTTGGTCGAGACGCGGCGCTCCTTGATCCCGGTGCGCTCCTGGATCCACTGATCCGACGTGTCCAGAAACTTGGAGAACTCCTCGTTCTT
>DASTDR010000237.1:0-6081 GCA_035710265.1 Gemmatimonadales bacterium
TAGCCGAGCGCCGAGAACGGCGTGAAATGCCACAGCGCGACGATCATCCAGTAGAGGATCAGCGCATTGGTGATGAGGCCGTACCACCAGCCCCACCGGAACGCCGTGCGCGGATTCGCCTCGACCACGGCCTGCCGGACCAGCAAGACGGCGGGGGTGATCGCCAGGAAGCTGAGAAACGGAAGCGGAAACGGAGGATAGCTGGCCATGAGCGCGACGGCGCCCGCCACGATGAGCAACCACAGCCGGCCCTGCGTCACAACAAGACGTCGCGCCCTTCGTCGGCCGAGCGGTAGAGCGCGTCGAGCACGCGCTGCAAGGCGAGTTGATCGCGCGGCGGCGGCGCGTTCACGTCGCCCTTGATCACCGCCAGGAAATACATCCATTCGGCGCGGTAGGACTGGATGAACTGCGTCTCACGCCCCGTGGCGCCGGTCGGCGTTACGTCCACGGCGGCGCCGTGCTGTTCCTTGAAGATGCGCAGCGGCTGGATCATCGCCGATCCCCGCGCCCCGACGATGTCGAACCAGAAGCGCTCTCCCTCGCCCAGGTGGCGCCAGCTGACGTCGATCGTGATCGACACGCCGTTTTCACACACAACCAGCCCGGAGCCCATGTCCTCGACCCCGTCTCGGCCGGTGCGCGTCAGATGCGCCGAGATCCGCTTGGGCGCGGGCCAGCCGGCGAGCCAGAGACCCAGGTCGATCAGCGGCAGGCCGAGATCGAGCAGCGCGCCGCCGCCCGCCTGCTCGCGGCGCAGCCGCCACGCGAGCATCTGGCGGCTGGGTTGGAACGTGTACCAGCCGCCCCGGACCGCCTGCAGGGCGCCGAGGTCACCTCCCGCCAGGAAGCCGCGCACCGCCTGCACGTCGGAGCGGAAGCGGTGGTTCATCCCGACCATCACGCGCTTGCCGTAGCGGTCGCTCGCGGCGAGCACGCGCTCGACACCCGCGAGATTCATCGCCAGCGGCCGTTCGCACAACACGTGCGCCCCGGCCGCCAGGGCCGACGTCACGTGAATCTCGTGCAAATGGTTGGGGGTGCAGATGACGACGACGTCGACGTTGGCGTAGCGCAACACCTCTTCGATATCGTCGTAGGTGTCCTTCACGTCGAACCGGGACGCCAGCGCCTGCGCTTTGCCGACGTCGTTGTCGCAGATCGCGGCGACTTCCACGCCGGGCAGGCGGCGCAGCACCGGCAGATGCGCGACCTGGGAGATCGCGCCCGCGCCGATCACGCCCACCCGGATCGGGTCGTTCAATTCTTGCTCCCTGCTCCCTGCTCCCTGCCCGCTTTCAGGCGATACATGATTCCCGTGCGCACGCTCGCGGTACTGAGGCCGCTCGAGAGCATGCCGCGCCCGTCGAGCGTGAATCGCCAGGCGGGTGAGAGATTGAACTCGAACCCGATCGTGCCATTCAGTCCGGCCGTGACGACGTCCAGCGCATCCTCCACGAACGTTCCGTTGATCAGCTCTCCGCTGCCGTTGCGCGCGTGGATGCTCACACCGGCACCCACGTACGCGTTGATTCCGTGTCCCTGCGGGAACATGTATTGAAAGTCCACGTCGCCGATGATGTCGCCGAGCCTCACTTGCCCCAGGGCGATGCTGTCGGGAGTCCCGGGGTTTACGAAACTGTCGAGCCGCGCTTCGAACCGGCTCAGCGCGTCCTGGTCGAAGTCCGAGCGAAAGTAGGAGAGGCCGAGCACCACCCGAACCTTGGGAGCGATGCGGCCATAGTCCAGCCGCACGCCCCCCACGGTCGTGCCCTTCAGCTGCGACGCGCCCAACACGCCGACGTCGAGCTGAATGCCCGAGAGACGCAGGTTGTCGTATGAGAAGTCATTGAGGACACCCTGGGCGGACAGACGGGCTGACGGGCCGACGATCAGCAGCACGGCCGCAAGGACCGCCCAGCGGCCCGTCCGGCCGTCCGCCCGTCCGCCCGTCTCAATAGATCTTTTCAATCTTCGTCCCCGGGAAATACGTGTTCAGAATCTTGCGAAAATCCTGTCCCGCGCGCGCGCGACCGATGGCGCCCCATTGGCACATCCCGACGCCGTGCCCTGCGCCTGCACCGGCGGCAACCAGCCGCGTGACTTCACCGTTGGTCTTACTCACCGTAAGCTGAAATGCCGTGCTCTGCAGCCAGCGCTCGGCGTCGGGCCGGAGCACCGTGCGCACGTCGGGACCTGGGATGCGGATGTCACCGCGCTCGAATACAATGCGCAGCTCTCCGACCCGTCCGGAGCGCGTCTTGCGACTGACGCTGACATCGGTGATGCGCTGCATCCCGTCGCCGGCCAGCGGCGTCACACTGGCCAGCGTCCGCGACAATATAGCTCGCAGCTTGGGCCCATCCCATTCTTCGTGCCAGCGAAATCGGGGCGAGATGTCGCAGTAGTGCCCCCCCCCACTGCCGCTCTCGTCCGACACGGGACGCAAATAGGGACGCTCGCGGGCGGTCGCGAACGCCTCGTCGACCCCGGCGGTGCTGAACCCACAGGTCGAATGAAAGTAGGCGTCGATCACCTGGCCGTCGTAGGTGAGCACCTGGCCGGCTGTGCGCCGTACGGCGTCCCACACCTGTGGTGTTTCCACCGCCACGCCGAGATAGACCTGGTCGCGCGTGTCGGCATACGCATCGAATCCGAACGCGTCCCAGCGGCCGCGGTTCTTCAGCGCAAAGCTGCGCGAGACGATGGCCTGGGCGAGCACGGCGTTCAGCTCGTCGGCGCGGCGCGCGCCGATTTCGGGGCCGACGACACCCGCGACGTAGCTCTCGACGGTGAGACGATTCACCAGTGTGAGACCGCCCCGCCCCGATGTGATCGTGATCCGGCCGCGATAGCGACGACCGTTCGCCACGACGAAACGGTTTTCGGTGACGTTGACGACGCTCACGCCCCGGAGCGGAGCGGTCCGCGCGCTGTCGGGCTTGATGAGGACGAAGCGGGACGGGTCGGCGGAGTCGGGGCGGACGACCCAGCGCGCCCCCGCGGGCACGGACCCGATGGGCGCCCCGGACGCATCGCTCACGAACAGCTCGCCGCTCTCCGGGCCGCCAATCGACGCTGTCGTTCCGCCCACCGCGATCCCGATCCGCAGCTCGGGCTCGGCCCCTGGAGCAGGACTCGCCGGCCGGGGACCCCGGCAGGCGGCCGTCCCAAACACCGCGAGACTAACCGCGCACAGCTTCGTCCAGCGCCGCATCCAGCTCCTTGATGGTGACCTCGATGTCGGCATCGGAATGCGCGCTCGAGACGAATCCGGCCTCGAATGCCGAGGGCGCGAGGAAAACTCCGCGCGCGAGCGCCGCCCTGTGCCAGCGCGCGAACAGCTTCGTGTCCGTCCGCTTGGCATCGGCGTAATTGCGGACCGGTCCGGCGCTCAAGTAGCAGCCCCACATCGAACCGGCATGCGCCGCCGTGACGGGGACATTGCGTGCGCTCAACGCGGCACTGATCCCCTCCACCAGCCGGGCGGTGCGGTTCTCGAGTCCCTCGTAAAACCCCGGCCGCGCCGTTTCGCGCAACGTCGCGAGCCCCGCAGCCATCGCCACCGGATTGCCCGACAACGTGCCCGCTTGATAAACCGGCCCCTCCGGGGCGATCCGTGTCATGAGATCCGGGCGGCCCCCGTATGCACCGACGGGAAATCCGCCGCCGATGATCTTGCCGAGCGTCGTGAGGTCCGGACGCACGCCGAGCCGTGCTTGAGCGCCTCCCGACTCGACGCGGAATCCCGTCATGACTTCATCATAGATCAACAATGCTCCGTGCCGGTCACAGAGCGCCCGCAGCGCCTGGTGAAAGCCCGGCTCGGGCGCGATGAAGCCGACATTGCCGAGGTACGGTTCAACGATGACGGCGGCGATGCGCGCCTCGTGTTGGCGCAGCAGGTCCTGCACTGCGTTGGCGTCGTTGAACGGAGCGGTGAGGGTGAGCTGAGCAAGCTCGGCGGGGACCCCCGGTGAATCCGGCAGCCCCAGCGTCGCGACACCCGAGCCGGCCTTGACCAGAAAGCTGTCGGCGTGGCCGTGATAGCAGCCTTCGAACTTGATGATCAACTCGCGACCAGTGGCCGCCCGGGCGAGCCGGACCGCGGCCATCGTCGCCTCGGTGCCGCTGTTGACGAACCGCAACATTTCGAGCGACGGCATCCTCCGCCGCACCTCTTCCGCCAGCTCCACCTCGGCTTCGCACGGCGCGCCGTAGGTCCAGCCGCGCTCGGCTGCCGCGCGTACTGCCTCGAGGACGGCGGGATGGGCGTGGCCCAGAATCAGCGGCCCCCATGAGCACACGTAATCGATGTAGCTCTGGCCGTCCGCGTCGTAGAGCCGGGAGCCCTTGGCGCGCGCGACGAAAAAAGGCGTCCCGCCGACTGCCCGGAACGCCCGTACTGGTGAATTCACGCCGCCGGGCAAAACCCGTTTCGCCCGGTCGAAGAGCTCGCCCGATCGCGTCACGTCAGCGCGGCCGCCTGGAAATCGTAGTCCTCGCTCGCGGTGATGCGCGCGCGCACAAAGTCGCCCGGGCGAGCCCATCCGCCCCGCTCGAGGTACGTCACGCCATCGACATCGTCGGCCTGCCACTGCACTCGGCCCGCCTTCACACCGGGCTCGTCTCCCATCGTGTCCACGAGCACCTGTACCTCGCGCCCCACAAACCGCTCCAGGCGCTCGGCCGAGATGCTGCGCTGGACCTCGAGGATTTCCGCTAGACGCTCCTGTTTGACGTCGTTATCGACGTCGTCTTCGTACTGCATCGCTCGAGTGCCTTCCTGCGGCGAATAGGCGAAGGCGCCCATGCGATCGAACTGCGCTTCCTCGAGGAAGGCGAGCAGCGTCCGAAAATCCTCGTCGGTCTCACCGGGGAAGCCGACGAGGCAGGTCGTCCGGATCGCGAGATCGGGAATCGAGCTGCGCAGCCAGGCGAGCTTTTCGCGCAGGGTGCGCAGCCGCTCGGGCCGGCGCATCCGCTCGAGCATCCGGTCCGAGGCGTGCTGGATCGGCATATCGATGTACGGCACGATGCGCCGCTCCCGCGCCATCAATTCGACCAACCGTTCGGAAATTCCGGCCGAATAGACGTAGAGCAGCCGGAACCACGGCACGGAGGTCTCTTTGATCAGAGCCTCGAGCAGATCCGGCAACTTCGGACCGCCGAGTCCAAGATCTCTGCCCCAGTGTCCCAGATCCTGCGCGACGAGGTTGATCTCCTTGGCTCCCTGCGCCTCGAGCAGCTGCGCTTCTCGGATCAGCCCAGTGAGCGGCTCCGAGCGGTGCTTGCCACGCATCAGCGGAATCGCGCAGAACGCGCAGGTGTGATCGCAACCTTCGGAGATTTTCAGATACCGCACGTGCGTCTGCTCGCCCAGGAACTGTCGCACGCCGGGATGCGCGGCGATGGGGTCCTCGATGAGCCCACGTTTCGCCAGTTCGGGAACCAGGTGATGCAGCTCTGAGAACCCGAGCATGAGATCCACTTCCGGGATCTCCTTTGTCAGCTCCTGCTTGTAGCGCTGCACGAGACAACCGACCGCCACGACCGCCTTGACCGCCGCCGTTGTCTTGAGCTTGGCGGCTTCGAGCATCGCGTCGATCGATTCCTGTTTCGCCGCGTCGATGAACCCGCAGGTATTGACCAGGATGACGTCGGCCGCCGGCAAGTCGTCCGTCACCACGGCGCCGTGGCCGACCAGCTCGCCCACGAGCCGCTCGGAATCGACCGTCGCCTTGTCGCAGCCGAGGGAGATGACGCCCAGCTTCATCCGCGGTAATTCCCGAACTTCAGCTCGAGACCGAAATCCTGCGCGCGCAGGAACGCGATGACCTCCTGCAGCTCGTCTTTGGAGGGGGCCTGCACGCGAATTTCCTCGCCCTGAATCGAGGCTTGGGCTTTCTTGAATTTCTTGTCCTTGATCGCCTTGACGATCGCTTTCGCTTTTTCCTGCGGGATGCCCTGCGTGAGCTTGATCTCACGCCGCACGGTGTCGTTGGCCGCCGGGGTGATCGCGCCGAGCTCCATGTTTTTCACCGGGACGCCGCGCTTGATCATTTTGGACTGCAGCACGTC
>DASTDR010000238.1:0-5439 GCA_035710265.1 Gemmatimonadales bacterium
CCTCGGGCGAGAGGACGATGTTATCGGGCTTGATGTCGCGGTGCGCGAGTCCGCGTTCGTGCGCATGGCCCAGCGCATCGAGGATATCGGTGGCCATGCGGACCGCGCGATCGATTCGGAAGGCGCCGTCCCGGCGCAGCGCCTGGCGCAGCGTGTCTCCCGCCACGAATGGCATCACGAACCACAGCAGGTAGTCGGTCTCCCCGGAGTCCAGCAGCGGCGCGATGTGCGGGTGGTTGAGCTGGGAGGCGTAGCGGATTTCGCGCAGGAAGCGGTCGGCCGCCACCGAGACGGCCAGCTCGGGGTGCAGCACCTTGATCGCGACCTTGTGTCCCTGCGGGTCGACGGCGCCGAACAGGGTGGCGTTCCCGCCGCGGCCGATGGCGGTGATCACCTGGTAGCGGCCGCCCAGCGCGTCTTGCACGCGTTTGATGAGATCGCGGGCCACGCGGGGAATAGGCGGCGAGGCTATGGAAAGCGGAAGGGCGGCTCTGGTTCGAGCCGCCCTTCACGTCCTCTTGCCGATTCCACTATTTAGGGAATGACGACGCCAGGATTGACGAACGTCTGGAATCCAAAGTCCAGGAATGCGGTCCAGGTCGCGCCGAGTGCCCGATTACGGCGGAAACCACTGCCATTGGCGTAACCGGAGCTGAACTCGGGATTGAACAGGTACGGTGTCGCGTTCGCCGTCCGGACAATAAAGGCGAGGACTTGGCCCTGGTCGACGTTGATTTCCAGCGGCCTGAAGTCGAACTCCGGCCATGCTGCGGGGTTCCCGATCGTTGCGAAAGTCGTCGGAATTGCCGATGCCGGGATCGTGACCTCGCCCAGGCTCTGGGTTTCATCCGGCACGCCATCCACGACCAAGACGAGCTGCATCGTGACACCCAGCGTCCCGCCCTCGAGGTTGACCAGCGGTACCTTGATGTGCGTCAGCTGGCCGGTCACGCCGACCGTGAACGATTGCGCGTCCTGGTAATCGAAGGACGTCCCCTCGGGATCGGGATCTCCGTTGGTGTCGTTGAACCGGCCGATGCCTTGGCCCCCAATCTCCCCGTCGAGCAGGTTCTGCTGATCGAGGGTGCTCGCAGGCGTCACGACGTAGCTGTCAGTGCCGGTGTTGTTCTCCTCGCTGGACTCCGGCACCTGGTTGTTCAACTCGGCCTGCGTGTGGAAGTCAGCGAGTGCGGTCTGGACGTAGTCGCCCGCCGCGCGCGTCGAACGCCAGCAGCACAGCGTCCGGCTCTCACCGGCGGCCAAGGGGTCGCCCGTCAGGAACCCCCCCAGCGTCGTGGTCTCGAACGGGTTTCCATCCTTGGTCGTGTTCACAATCACGTAGAACGGTCCCGCGGCGGCGGTGCCCTGGTTTCTCACCGTGACACTGAACTCGATCAAATCCGCTGTGGTGGGCTCGGCCGGCGAGTGCGTGAGACTCTCGATGATGAGATCGGCCTCGCCACCCGTCGCGAAGAACGGCACCCGTCCGGTGCCCAGCGCGACCGGCTCCTGCTCCTCGGGTGGCAACGAAATGTCGGGCATGAACGGCTTCACCGGGTCGTCGGGGTTGGGATAGTTGTTCCGCGCAGCGATCCCGCGTCCCGTCGCAACGACCTGATTGAAGCCTTCCTGGATGGTCCACTGGATCTGCGCGATGCCGTCGGCGTTGCTGATTGCGGTTCCGACCACCGTGCCCTCGCCCGGGCCTTCGAACGGCGGCTCGATGAATGTGACGGTCGCGCCCTGGACCGCGTTGCCGTCCCAGTCCGTCACCTTTACCGCGGTGGGCAGCACCGATCCCGCCGGCGCGCTGCGGCTCGCGTCGTCCGGATCGACGTAATCCATCTTCGCCGGCAACGCGAACTGGAAATCGCTGACCGTGAGCGCCGGCGTCATCGTCGCCGCGGCCGCGCGCTGCGGGCCGCTGGCCGTCGGACTCGACGGCGGGCACACGGTGGTCATCATGATGCCGCGCACGCCCGGAGACGAAGGTGGCGTCGTGCACTTGGCGCCCAGCGTGCTGGTTTCGCCGCCGCCGCCCACGTGCAGGAGCGCATTTCGCGTCGCCGCGAACGCGGGTTTCGGCGCGAGCAGACGCGCGGCCAGTTGCCGCAGCCATTGCCAGCCGCTGAACCCGATCGTGCCGTCCCCGCAATTCGGGACGGCGTGCGGCAGTGCGCGAATCAGCGTGCCGTCCTGCTGATGCAGCGTGATCAACGTCTCCTGGCGCGTCTGATCCGGCGTGTGATACTGCTCGTCCAACTCGCACAGCGAGATCAGCAGCCTCTTGCTGAATTCGAGTTCATTCGAGCCCGCGCCATCGAAGTACGTCGAGATCCGGAGGCAGGGGCCGTACAATGGCAGGTCCACATCGATCCCGTCGCAGATTTCGAGATTGAACGTCACTTCCGTGACGGTCTGGTCACCGAAGGTCGCGGTCGTGCCGGACCGAATGTCGACCCGGAAATCCTCGCCCGCGCCGATGAGCTCGATTTGTCCCCCCGCCGCGAGGTTCACCGTCTCGCTCACGCAGGGAGTCCCATCCACCGCGCACAGCGCGCCCGACTCGATCCGGAACTTGATCGGCAGCGTCCGGCCGTCCAGCAACGGGATGTATTCGTTGGTCTGGACGTTCTTGAGGTCTCGGCCGGACGACACGGGATCGACATCCGCAAATCCCAGCAGCGCGGTGCCGACCAGGACGCGGATCCGGTAGAAGCTCAGAACGTTGAGAGTAGTCTCGTCCGTTTTCCAATTGACCTGATAACTCTGGTCCGCCACGGTCACTGCGCTCGCCGGGAAGACCTTGACCGGCGGGCCCGCGATGCATTCGCGCGATCCATCACCCGCCGCAGCACCCAGCTCGCAAATCTCGACCGACGGCTTGAGCGTCAGGTTCGCGGCATTGGGCTCGTAGTTGGGGTTGGTGACTGGACTCTTGAACAGCGGCGGGAGAAAGAAGAAATCGGGATTCCCATTGTGTGCACCGTCGGATACGGCATACGTGGGGGCGTCAGCGGTGGGGCCTTGGGTGTCGCTGCTACAAGCGAACGCGAGAATACACGCGGCCGCCCCGAGCGACAGTCGAATCGCGCGATGCATGGGCACAACTCCGGTCAATTGTTGTATCTGGGGGCGCGCGATCGATTCTACCCGCGGCACGAGCGCCCGCAAGTAGTGTGACCTGCCGCTCGAGTGACACGGGTCACACGGTGCGCGACTTAGCGAAACTTTGGGTTTTGAGTGTTGTGTGCGCGGATCTAGCGACTGGCGCGCAGCACTTCGCGGAATTGGGGCAGCGGCTCGAGGCTCCGCCACCACCAGTGGAGGATCCCGCCGCGCTCGAATGAGTGCCCGGGGTGCGTGGCGACATACCGTCGTAGCAGAGTGATCGCGCCTTCGGCATCGCCCATCTGCGCGCGCGCGAGCGCCTCGTATCCCGGCAGGTCCTGCTCGGGGTCGATCACGGCATCAGGTGTGCGCGCGGCGGCGAACACGTGCTCTGCGCTGTCGCGCAGGCCGGCGCGCCCGATGACGCCGCCGATCAGAATGCGGCGCAGCCGCGCGCGGAACGGTCGCTGCGCTGCAGGCGTCGCGCTGTCGGCGCGCGCCGCGAACGCCCATGCCTGTCCCACGTCGGCCTGAGCGCCGGGGACGAGCAGCAGCCATAATTGGCATTCCTCGGAGCGCCAGTGTCCGGGGAAGCGTCGGCCTGCTTCGTCGCACCAGCGGCGCGCTTCTGGGAACTGCGCGAGATCGTTCGACGCCCAGAACAGCCGTTCGAGGATCCGCTCCGCGTCGTTGAGGTACGCGTCGGCCTCGTACGCCGCCCGGGCCTCGAGCAGCGCAGCCACGATGTCTTCCCGCGGCGGCGAATAGTAGAGTGCGCTCAACGTGGCGTGCGCCCCCGCCAGCGACGGATCCGCGCGCACGGCCGCCTCGAGGTCGGCGCGCGCGCTGTCGAGCAGCGCTGCCTGGCGGGCGCGGTCGGGCTCGAGATTCAATCGCCACAGCTGGAACCGCAGTGATCCGCGCAGCGCGCGCGCGACCGGATCGGCGCCGTTGAGCGCGAGGGCCTGCGCGGCGTAATCCAATCCGCTCCGCAGATAGCGCGCGCGGGCCTGCTTATCGGTGAGCGACCTCGCGGCGAGCAGCTGTACCTGACCGCGTTGAATGAACGCGGCGCCCCATGTCGGATCCTCCCGGGCGGCGAGCGCGAGCAGCGAGTCGGTCTGTTGTGCCGCGCGCAACGCGCCCGCCGCGTCTCCGCCGGCCAGGGCTGCTTCCCCCCCGCGCGCGAGAGTGCTCGCGCGTTGCACCAGCGCCCACGCTTCCGGGCTGCGCGTGCCTGCCTGCAGCTCCTGCAGCTCGACCTCAGTGCCGAGGCGAACCCGCAGCAGCCGCGCTGCTTCCTGGATGACGGAGTCACGCACCCGCAGCAGCTCGCTCGCGGGCAGCGTGAAGCTCGCGCGCTCGCCGACGTCAGCGCCGCTCGTGCCGTCCACCAGGCGAATCGTGGCGCGTACGCGATCGCCAACCGGCTCGACACTCCCATCCACAAGGGTGCTCGCGCGCAACGCGCGCGCGATGCTGTCGCGCGACACCTCCGCTTGTGCATCGCGGAACGGCGCGACGCCGTTGGCCGAGACGACCGCGAGCGACCGCACCTGCTGCAGCTCGGCGATCAGTCCTTCGGTCAGACCGGCGGCCACGTGACCAAGTGAGGAGTCACGGCTGAGATCGGTGAAGTACAGCACGGCCACGCGCTTTGTGTCGAGTCCGTTGCCCGAGGCGAGGGTGGGCTTGTTGCCCGCGTTGAGAACGAGCCATCCCACGATCGCCAGGGCGCCAACCCCCGCGGCGGCGAACACCGGCGGCCGCCAGCGCGGCCGGCGGCGCGGCTGCGCTCCGATACGCGACACGCGGCCGGTGCTCGCGGTGTTCAGGGCATCACGGAATTGCGCCGCGGTCTGATAACGGTCGGCCGGCACTTTCTCGAGCGCGCGCTCGATCACGAGCTCGACGTCGTCCGGAATCGCTTCGCGCACGATCTTGAGCCGCGGCACCACGTCGACCGAATGGCGCGCCATGATCGCCTGCGCGGTGGGCCCGGTGAACGGCGGCTGGCCCGCCAGCGTCTCGTACAGCACGCAGGCCAGGCTGTAGATGTCGCTGCGGCGGTCGATCTTTCCCGTGCCGGCCGATTGCTCGGGCGGCATGTACGCGGGCGTACCGATCGCCAGGCCGGTCTCGGTCAGCTTGTCGCCACCTGCCGCGCTGACGGCGCGCGCGATCCCGAAGTCAGTGACGATCGCGTGCCCGCCGGACAGCATGATGTTCTCGGGCTTGATGTCGCGGTGCACGACGTCGTGTGCATGCGCGTAGTCGAGCGCGTCCGCGACCTCGCGCGTGATGAGGAGCGCGTCGTCCAGCGGGAGC
>DASTDR010000239.1:0-2881 GCA_035710265.1 Gemmatimonadales bacterium
GGGGATGATCACCGCGTCTCCGGCCTTGAGCTCATAGGCGACCCCGTTCCGGATCGCCGTGGCGTTGTTGCCAGGGCCGTTGAGCAGCCGGACCGTCGTCTCGTCCGCTGGCCGCCGCTCCTTGCCAACGAGATCGGGGCCCAGGACCAGGGTCGCCGAGCCGTCGATGACGTGGTACACCTCGCTGACCAGGTCGTGTTCGGCGACGTTGGCGTTGGGGTTGTTGATCTTTCCCCGGTGGACGACGGCGACGGCGACATTGGCCTTGCCGATGTCCACCTGCCGGATCTGCTGATCGGTGAGCTGGTTGGCAATCGCCCGCTTCACGTATGCCTGGATTTCGCTGTTCGGGATATAGGAGCCGGGGCACATCTTGCACGTTGGCTGGTAGTCTCTCTGCTGCTGGGCAGAGAGCATGACAACCGCACCGAGGATTCCACCCGCAACGACGAGTGCTGCAGCCTTCATAGCGTTACTCCTTTGAGTCTGTCCATTCCACGGGCGCTCCCACTTCGATCTGCCCGTCGTCCAATACTTCCGCGTAGACCCCGCCACGCCACGCCGGTTCGAGGGCGCGCCGAAGCCCGGGTCGGGCATCGTCCATCAGATGGCAGGGCCTGGCCTCGCCATTGATTCGCAACCGGCAGCCGGCGATGCGAAGAACCTTGCCGCGACTTGCCGTCAGCGACAGCCCGCCGATGAGCAAGTTGGCTCGACGTTCCACCGGATCGACGTAGTCGCCAAGGTCCTGGATCACGTCGTCCCAGGTGCGGCGATCGATCACGATGACCTGCCGCCGGCCGCCCTGGTCGGCATTCCCGACAATGCCACGACCCGCTCGCAACACGGCTTGAGTGACCAAGTCCATTGGCCCACCACGGACCCGCTTGATCCAGATTGCCTGCAGACTGCCTGCTTCCATGTCGTGTAACGCGGGATCCACGTCGTGTCCAGTTCAGCCCGACAACGCTGCCTTGTCAGCGGCGCGCCGCCCAGCGGATAGCCCCAGAGAGCTGCCGCTGAAAGCGCGGGTCGGTCCACGTTTCAGAGAAGTGGCCCAGCGCATTGTAGTACACCCGGCCGGCACCAAAAGAGTGCGCCCATGCCAGCGGATAGTCACCGGTCGCCCCGACCGACGCGGGATCGAGGCGCAGCAGAACCTGAACCCGCCCGCGCGGGTTATCGCTGAACGTGTAGAACTCGTCGCGAATGGAAAACCGGCCGCCAAGACCGGACGTCGAAGGGTGCGCCTGATCCTCCACTACCACGTCAGCCTGCTGCGTCCACGGATGTTCCTTGAAATAGGCGCCCACCAGCCCTCCGTATTCGGGCCATCCGTACAACGTGTCGGTGGCGCTGTGTACGCCTATGAAGCCGCGGCCCTCGCGGACGAAATTCAGAAGGGCAGTCTGCTGCTCGGCCGACAGAGGCAGCTCTCCGCTGGTCAGCGCGAACATGACAACGTCGTACGAGGCAAGCGCCGGCTGAGCAACAACGGACAGATCTTCGGTTGCGACGACCGTGAACTCGCTTGTCGAACCTGCCAGGCTGCGCACCGAGGCGACCGCCGTCCCGATTGAATCGTGCCTGAAACCCGTAGTGGTGGTGACCATCAGCACCCGAGCGCGCGTGCTGTCAGATGCCCCGCTCGGACCCGTCGGCCCGACCGGACTCTGTTGCGATCCGCAGCCGCAAACGAGCACGAGCAGCGCAATCGACCACCAGCGCTCTCGTCCTGTTTCCACTCCCACGCAGTCTCCTACCGAGAAAGCTGACAGGATTGAGCTCGTGCCGCGAGACCGACACCAGTGGGCCGCGACTCATTACCTGGTGGCCACTCTTGTGCTCTGCGTCGACACGCACTGCCAGCGCCCGTCGCGAACCACCCAGACGTCGGTATAGCGCAACAGCAACTCCGACTTCTGGCCCTGTCTCAGGCCAACGATGCGCAAGGTGAACCACACGACGGCCGAGTCACGGTAGACCTTGACGATGAAATCCTCCTGGGTGGCTGATTCCACCTGCTGATTGAACGTGACCGCGAGTGCCAGCTCCTTCGCTTTGTCACCCAGCGTTCCGTCGTCGTACGTGGCGATGAACTCCTCGGCGAGCAGCTTTTCGATGAACGCGACGTCCTTGCGATAGAAGGCATCGTTCCAGCCACGCTCGAGGGCGATGAGAATCTCCTGGTCCGACTCGACCGGCGGCGTCTGCGAAGCGTGAATACTGACGTGCCAGGCAGCGATGGTCAGGACCCAACAGAGCCAGTAGCGCGGTCTCATTGCAGCGTCCTTTCATCCGTTGCGCGTATGTTGCGTCGGCTGTTCCTGGTTCGGGTCGCTTCCGGACCTTGGCGCGGTAGCAAGTCGTCGGCAAGTATCTCCGCGATTTCGCCAATCTTCCGCTGTTTTCAGCGGATTCTACGCGTCGGACGATGTCCTCGACCAAGCGAACACCTGTGTGCATGTCGTCACGTTGCGGTAACCGGCCAGAAACCTAGATGAACCGACCGCGCTTCGTCCACAAGCAGCGGTCCCGTGACGCTTACCGGCTCGGACGTCCGGGAGAACAGTTCACGGCACGGGATGCGGAAATCGGACCCGGCCAGTTTTGCCAGTTCACCGCACGGCAATCCGTACACAACCGCGCGGATTCCGGCCCAGTACATCGCACCCGCGCACATCGCACATGGTTCGCAGCTCGCATACACCACACTCTTGGCGAGTGTCTCCCGCGAGAGCTGCTGCACGGCCTCGCTCACGAGATTGGTCTCGGCGTGACAGATCGGGCTCCTGGATGTGACAACCGTGTTGCGAGCCTCGACGACCACGCGTCCGTCAAGGACCAGCACAGCCCCGAACGGATGATCGCCGGCGGCACG
>DASTDR010000240.1:0-9501 GCA_035710265.1 Gemmatimonadales bacterium
TCGGGTGCTCACGAATCACGAAGCTGGCGTCCCGTCAGCGCGACGAACACGTCGTCGAGCGTCGCGTGATGTGTAGTGAGCGACGACAGATCGAGGCCGCGCTGCTGCACGAGCCCGAGCAGCGCCGGCAGCGTGCGATGGAGCTCGGTCACGGTGAGTGACCAGCCGGCGGCACTCGAGCGTACTGCGGTGACGCCGTGCAGGCCGCCAAGCGACCCCGACCAATCGTCCGTGGGCGGGTTCTCCACCGAGAAGTCGATGACGTGCTCGGCGCCCAGGGTCGCGATCAGCTCGCGCGGGGTGCCGAGCGCGATGATCTTCCCGCGATCCATGATCGCGACGCGGTCACACAGCCGCTCCGCTTCTTCCATGTAGTGGGTGGTGAGCAGCACCGTGCCGCCGGCTTCGCGGAAGCGCCGGATGATGGCCCACAGCTGGCGCCGCGACTGGGGATCGAGCCCCGTCGTCGGTTCGTCGAGAAACAACAGCTCCGGCTTGCTGACCAGCGCGCACGCGACCGCGAGCCGCTGCTTCTGCCCGCCGGACAGCGTCACGACGCGCGCGCGGCGTTTCTCCTGCAGCTCGACCAGGTCGAGGACTTCGTTCACCGTATGGGATTCCCGGTAGAACGAGCGGAACAGGTCGAGGACTTCTCCCACCTGCAGCTTGTCGGCCAGCTGGGTTTCCTGCAGCTGGATGCCGAGGCGCTCGCGCAGCGCGCGTCCGGCGGCGCCGTCCCGCCACGGCGTGCCCAGAATCTCGACAGCGCCGCCGTCGGGCGTGGTGAGCCCCTCGAGGATCTCGATGGTGGTGGTTTTTCCGGCGCCGTTGGGGCCCAGCAGCCCGAAGCACTCACCCGCAGCCACGGTCAGATCGAGACCGGCGACCGCGACGACGTCCCCAAAGCGCTTGGTGAGCGCGCGACAGCTGATCGCTACGATGGCTTCTGCTCTTTGTCTTTTTCAGGGGGCGCTTCGTGGGCCATCTTGAGCGCCTGCTCCAGCTGCATGTGCATGCTGTTCACACCATCGTGCAACGCCCGCACCTTCATCATGATCCCGGTCCCCGTCCGGCCGGCCACCACGGCGAGCGTGCCCGCGACATCAGGCAACGTTCCCAGGTTGGCCGTGAGCGCGCGTTGGCGCATGTGCTGGAGCTCGCGCGCGATGTTGCTGCAGATCCCGTTGAGAATCTTGGGTTTGGCCGCCCGGTTCGACTCCAGCTCGGCGATCAACTTCTTCACGTGATCCACCGTGCGCACGTAGTGCTGCAGCTCCTCGATGCGGCGAATCTGATTCGCGGTCTGCTTTTGAACCACGAGCTCAGTTCCTGGGCAGGAGTGCCTCGGTCCGCGCCCGGCCATCCACGAGCGAGAGCGGCGTGATCCCGAGCAGCACGCTGAGCGTGGGCGCGATGTCGACGGTGTTCGTGCGGCCCGCATAGGCGCCGCGCCGGACCCCGCGGCCCCACAGGATGATCGGCACGTGCGTGTCGTCATCGCTGGGGTGACCATGCATGGCGATCGGGAGATTCGCGATGTCCCACACCGAGCCGGGCTGGGGCGTCACCGTGAGCACGACGCCGGCGTCGGGCGTCAGCGAGTGCAGCCAGCGGCGCGCCACGGGATCGGACGCGGTGTCGGCCGCCGCCAGGTCGGACGGCCGGATGACCCGCGCGACGCCCTGCACGCGCAGAATCCGCGCGCTGAGCGCCGCGAGAATACTGTCGGTCTTGATCCCCGTCGCCGCGAACCGGCCGTTGTCGTGCAGGAACAGCATGCCGCTGTCGAACTCCAGCCACTGCCGGGGCGGTTGTCCCGCACCCGCCAGGTTGTCCAATTCGCGATTCACCGCGGTGATCAGCGTATCGAGGAACACGCGATACGCGGCGGCGCCCGTCTTGGCCCGGGTGCGCTCGGGGAGCGGCGTGACGCCATGATCGGCGGTGAGGACGACGACGACGTTGTCTTTCCCCACGCGATCGGTGATTCGCTTGAGAAACCACGCGAGATAGCGGTCGAGCCGCAGCACCTGGTCGTGGATCTCGCGCGAATCGGGGCCGTACGAGTGGCCCACGGCATCCGTCGCCGACAGGCCGACGGCCAGGATATCGGTGCCGCGCCGGCCCAGCCGCATCGCCTCGAATCCCTCGAGCGCAAACAGCAGCGTCAAGGAATCGATCGCGGGCATTCCCGCGACCACCGCCGCAGCGCGGACGCTGTCCGCCGGCAGCCGGTGGGGGAAGACGACATCGCGCCCCATGTTTTCCCAGGTCTCGTCGTCCGGCTCCTTGTACGCGCTGTCGGGAAGCAGCAGGGTCCAGACCGTATTCGCCGCCTTGAACGGCAGGCGCCGTGCATTGAACGTCCGCACCCAATCGGGCAGGCTATCCGCGTAGTACCGGCTAGTGGTGAACATGCCGGATTGATACCAGTAGACCTGCTCCTTGGCCTTGCCGACCGGCAGAATAGCCCCGCGGTCCTTGCGGCTCACCGACAGCGCGCGCGCCGTCGGATCGACGTTCTTGAGCCAGTCGAACAACGTCGTTACGCGCATCCGCCGTGGCGACGCTCCCGCACCGTTGGTACCAACCAACGGGGCAGACGAGTCCTGGACGCCAAGGTTGTTGGTGATGATGCCCGTGTGCGCCGGCCACATTCCCGACAAGATCGTCGAGTGGCCCGGGGCCGTCTCAGTCACCGCGTGATCCTGGTAGCCCTCAGTGAAGAAGGCGCCTTCGTTCGCCAGCTGTCCGAGCCCACCGGTCAACTGGCTCTTCCAGCGCGTGAAATAGTCGGGGCGCAACTGATCGACAGTGATCACGACGACGAGCTTGGGACGGGGCGCCGGGGGGGGCGGCGCGACGAGCCAGCCCAGAATCGCGAGATAGGCGGCGAGGGTCATGGCTCAGAAACTAGTGGAGCCGGCGCGTCCTCGCGAATGCGCAGCGTCAAAAAGAACACGGCGATGATGATGCCGGCGGATATGTAGAACGGGACATGCGGGCCCAGGGTCCCGTACGCCCAGCCGGCATACACCGGCCCCAAGATGGCGGCGACACCGCGGTAGGTCTGCTGCACACCCAGCGTGACCCCGATCTCGTCGTGATGCGCGCGATGGCTCACGAGCGCTGAGTTCGCGGGGAACAGGAGCGCCGTCCCGAGCGGCAGCAGGATTTGCGCGGCAATGAACAGCGGCAGCGATGGAGCCAGCGGCACGAGAATGAATCCCCCCAGCAACAACAGTGTCCCCAACTGCATTGTCCGTACTTCGCCGAGCCGCGCGTTGAACCACCCGACGGGTGCCGTCCGCATCAGCACGCCGACGGCGCCGAATATCATGAAGAAGAATCCGATCTGATCCGCGGTGATCTCGAACCGATCGTGCAGGTACAGCGAAAACACGGGTGGGAGCGCGTTGAAGGCGAGCATCGCGAGCGCGTAGATCCAGATCAGCAACGACACCGGCCGTGTGGGATCGCTGAGCACTCGCACGGCCGGCTCGACGATGTTCTGCACGGCTTCGCGCATCGTCACCGAGGGGCGTGGAGCCCGGTCTGCTGCGGTGCGCACCACCCCCGCCTGTGCCCAGCGCGACTCCGGCAGCCATTTCCACGCGAACGCCACGTTGATGAGTACCAGCGCGCTCGCGAACAATCCCGGTGCCGCTTCGCCGAAGCGGTGCATGAACGAGCCGATCGGTGGGCCCATGATCACACCGGCGCTCGTCGCCGCCGACAGCCATCCCAATGCCTTGGCGCGCTCGCGCGGCAGCATCGTGTCGACCACGTACGCCTGCACGACGCCCGTGGTCCCGCCCCCAAGTCCCTGCACGAACCGCGAGGCGAACAGGAGCCACACCGTATCGGCGAACCCGAAGACGACATAGGCAATCGCCGACGTGCCGAGTCCCACGAGCAGCGCCGGCCGGCGGCCATAGCGGTCCGACACGTACCCCCACACCGGAGACGAGACGAGCTGCGCAACGGGGAACGACGCGGCCAGCAGCCCGACCGTGGTCGCCGACGCCCCGAGGTCTTGCGCGTACAGCGGCAACAGCGGCCAGATGATCATCAGGCCCATCATGTCTACGAAGGCCACGAGCATCAGGACCGCGAGCCGCTTCATCGTCTCGCGCCGATTCCGAGCACCAGCGCGCTGACCAGCATCAGCACAACGCCGAACGCCGCCGCGACCCCGGTCTCCGAGAGCCGCAGGCTCGAGAGGATTTCAATCGAGACGGGGCGCGTCTCGTACGTATAGAGCACGATCGAAGCGACGATATCGCCGAGCCCGGCGACGAACGCGAGGCTCGCACCCGCCGCGAGGCCCGGCCGAAGCTGTGGAATCGTCACGCGCGCGAGCGTGCGCCAGCGCCCCGCGCCAAGGCTGGCCGCGGCCTCCTCCAGCGACGGATCGAGCTGGCGATACGACGCCAGAATCCCCCGCCCCGTCAGGGGCAGTGCCCGCACCAGGTAGGCCAGCGGGAGCAGCACCGCGGTCCCGACGAGCACGAACCGCAGGTGCAGCGGCGCCGGGACGCTGAACGTGATCGCGAGCGCGATCGCGAAAACAGTGCCGGGCAGCGCCCAGGGCAGCGCGAGCAGCCCCTCGATCCAGCGCCGCACCGCCACGCGCTTGCGGACGACCAGGTAGCCACCGGCGAGCGCGATCGCAACCGCCCCTGCGGTGCTGGCGGCCGCCATCCACAGCGAGTTGATCATCGGCCGCAGGCGCTCGGCCTCCGAGAACAGGCGGCGGTAATTGTCGAAGTTCAGTACCGGTGGCACGATTTCCGTGGTCCAGGCGCCGTACGGCACGAGCGAGACGAGCAGCAGCGTGAGGTGCGGCAGGAGCAGAACGATCGCCAGGGTCCAGCCCGCCGCCGTCGCCAGCACGCGAATGCCGGTGCGCCGGATGGGGCGCGGTCTCGGCGCGATTCCCTTCCCCAGCGCGACGAGGATGTCGTCACCTTCGGTGCGGCGCAGGATCAGCAGACCGGCGACAGCGACCACGGCAAGCGCCACGGTCTCGACCATCGCGAGGGGCAGATCGCCGTTCAACTTCGTCGCGACGATCTGCGTCGTCATGACGCGGAAGCCGCCGCCAAAGATGTAGGGCGCGCTGAACGAGCCGAGCGAGGTCATGAACGTGAGGATCGCCGCGCCGACGAGCGAGGGCCGGAGCAGTGGCACCACCACGCGCCAGAACGTGCGCCGGCGACCGGCGCCCAGCGCCTGAGACGCTTCGAGCATCGAGACGTCGAGCCGCGCGAGGCCCGCGCGAGTGAACAGGTAGAAGTACACGTACATCGAGTAGGCGTGGACCAGCAGGATGGCGCTCGCTCCCTGCAGGCGCCACGGAGCCTGCTCGAGACGCAGCAGGACCTGGACCGCCCGCGCGATGAACCCCGACTCGCCGTACAAAAAGAGGAAGGCGATCACGCCGACGAGCGGCGGAAGAACGACGGGGAGCGCGATCAGCGCACCCAGCGTCTTGCGCCCCGGGAAATCGAGCCATTCGAACAGGAACGCGAGGGGAATGCCGATCGCACCGGCGAGCAGGACGCTCGCGAGCGAGATCCAGATGCTCGCCCACAGCGCCGCCCACTCGGCCGGCCGCGTGAAGAACGCGCGCAGTGCGGTGGCATTGGCGGCATCCAGCGCCACGATCACGATGGGATACACGACGAGCCACACGAGCAGGAGCACGAGGCCGGCGGCCATCACATTGGCGCGCGTCGTCTTCACAACCGAATCGCCCGCGCGGCCTGCACGTGGACGCGCTCACCCACGCGGGCGGCACCCGGCTCCGCCAGTACCTCGAAGCGGTCCCCGGTGTCCGACTCGACGAGGAAAAAGGCGGCCGCACCCGTGTAGCGGCACTCGCGCACGACGCCGGGAAGGCCGCTCTCGGCGAAGCGCAACCGTTCGGGACGTACCACGATCACGCCGGGGGCCGCCGCGCCGCACAGCGCGCGAGCCGCTTCGCCGCGGAATACGTTGGCGCGTCCGACGAACGTCGCGACGAACAGATTGGCGGGCTTCTCGTACAAGACCTCGGGCACGCCGGTCTGCTCGAGCCGCCCCGCGTTGATGACGGCGATTCGGTCGCCGAGGTCGAACGCCTCGTCCTGCTCGTGGGTCACGAAGACGGTGGTGATAGCGACGCGCTTGATGACCTGGCGCAGCTCGCGCCGGGTGCGCTCGCGCAGCGCGGGATCGAGGTTCGAGAGCGGCTCGTCGAGCAGCAGCACCCGCGGCTCGGGCGCCAGCGCGCGCGCGAGCGCCACGCGTTGCTGTTGCCCTCCCGAGAGCTCGTGTACCTTGCGCCGTTCGTAGCCGCCGAGATCGACCAGCGCCAACGCCGCGGACACCTTCGCAGCAACCTGCGCCCTGTTCCCCGCTCCCTGCAGGCCAAACGCAACGTTGTCCCCAACATCCAGATGCGGAAACAGCGCGTAGTGTTGGAACACCATCCCGAACCGGCGCCGCGCGGCCGGAACTGCCGTCACCTCCTCGTTCGCGACGAGTATGCGGCCGGCGTCCGCTGTTTCGAATCCCGCGAGCAGGCGCAAGATCGTGGTCTTGCCGCTGCCCGAAGGACCGAGGAGCGCCAGGATCTCCCCCCGCTCGATGCCGAGCGATATCGGGCCGACGCGAACATCCTCGGCCCAGCGCTTTTCGATACCGTCGATCTGGAGGAACGCGTTCACCGGCCCGCTCCGGTTCCGCGCACATGCTGGTCCCACCAGCGCATCCACTCCGGGCCTCGCTCGGCGAGCAGCCGCCAGTCGACATCGGCCACCACCATGCGGCGGCGCACGTCGCGCACCCAGTCGGGGAGCGAGTCGGCCGGGAGATCGCTTCGGGCGGGGAGGCGGAACACCTCGCGCGCCGCCGCGATCTGCATCTCGGGACTGCCGACGAACTCCTGGAACGCGCGCGCCACGTCGAGATGTTTGCTGCCTCGCACGACGGCGATCCCGTCTTCGATGGCCACCGTTCCGCTCCTCGGGAAGAGGTAGCCAACCGGCATCCCGCGGCGCCGGCTGATCAGGACGTCGGGCAGATCCCACACCGTCACGAGTCCTTCTTGCCGGGCGATCTTCTCGCTCACCAGGGCGGGATTCTGGATGTACTCCCTGGTTTGCCCATCGAGCCGCCGCAGCCAGGCGAATCCCGAGGCGGTGTCCCCCGGGGATTTCTGCGAGCGCACCATGATCAGCCCGAACACGGCGCGCATCGTTCCGCTCGCGAGCGGATCGCGGATGACAAGCTTGTCCTTCCAGCGGGGGTGGAGCAGGTCGTCCCAATCCTGCGGCGCGTCAGCGGCCGGAACGACCTTCTCGGCGTACAGGAACACAGCCGGCGTCTCGTAGGCCGCGAAATAGCAATCGCCCTCGCCTCGCGCCCGCGGCGGAATCGCCTCCGCCCAGGACGGGCGGGCGCAGTCGAGCAGCGAATCTCGAGCAGCCTGCGCGAGGATGAGGGATGGCCCGCCGAACCAGATGTCGGCCTGCGGATTCGCGCGCTCCGAGCGCACGCGGTCGTACACGTCCTGCGAGCCCATGTCGAGCCAGCGCACGTCGACGTCGGGATGCTGCATCTCGAAGCGGCGCTCGAAGAGCGTCAAGAGATCTCGACCATGGGGAGAATAGATGACCAACGGCGTGCGGCTATCACCCGAGCAGGCGGTGGCGACCGCGAGCAACAGCACGTGCGACGTGCGGCGCGCGGCGGTGAAGGGTGAGTCAGGGAACATTGCGGCGCCTGAGACCGAGCAGGTTGACGAACAGCCGATAGGCGCCGGGTACGCCTGCGGGCAGTTGCCGGAAGAAGCTAAGGCCGGTGTACACGTAGGTGCCTCGACCGAGCGGCGCGACCAGCAGTCCTCCTTTGAGCTCGCTGACCGGCGGCCAGGGATCGTGGGTTTCGAGCACCGCGGTGTACGTGCTGTCCCACGTACGAGGGAAGTATAGCCCGCGCTCCTGCACCCAGCCGCGCCAATCGTCCGGGCCGATCTCATTGGGATAATGAAAGACGGGATGCGCCGGATCGAGCGGCGTGACCGGAGCGGCTTCGTCCGTCACGCGATCGTGCGGCCGCGCGATCGTGAGCGGATACGGCGCGAAGCCGCCGTCGACGAACGGGTACTGCTGATACTGCACGATGATGAGGCCCCCATTCCGGCCGTACTCGAGCAGGCGCCCGTTGTTGGCGACGAGCGCGGGATCGGTCTCGTAGGCGCGGCTCCCGATCACGATGGCGTCGTAGCGCGACAGGTCGCCGCGCGCGAGCGAGTCGGGGCCGATCAGCTCGATGGGCACACCCACCGCGAGCAACGCTTCAGGCACACGGTCGGCGGCGCCCCGCACGTACCCCACGCGCGCGAGACCGGGCAGCTCGAGGCGCGCCGCGCGGATCCGGGCCATCGCCGGTCGCGTCAGTGCGCGCGGACGGATATGCGGATAGTCGATGATCTTCAGCGATCCGGAGCCGGCGCGGACCTCGTACGACCCTGGCTTGAGCGCGTCCGCCGTCGGCGGCGCGACGGAAACGACCGCGCTCTTGCTCTCATCCTCGCGCGTGAACGACAGGCTCTCGGGCGGAACCGGAGGCCAGCCGGATGGAACCGTGACCCGCACCGAACTGCCCGCCCCGCCCCGGATCCGATTCGTCGCGGTTACCATGAAGTGCCGCGGCTCGCGTGATCCTGCGTCGATCGGCCACAGCAGCTCGTCGGGAGCGACGGCAACGTCCACATCGCGAGTCACGAAGATGGGTCGCCGCACTTCACCGACCACCTGATCGCGATAGCGATACACGACTTCGCGCGTGAGCGTGACGGGCTCACCCGCAATCGTGAGCCGCACGCGTGCCATGACCGGCGGTGGCTCGAACGGGTGGCCGCGCACGTCGACGGGCGCCGCCGACCAGTCGTACAGACCCCCCCGGTTGACGAGTGGACGGCGCAGGAAGTACGGCTGGGTGCGCTCGGCGTCGCGCCCAACCGTCAGAACGAATCGGCGCGCCTGGAGGGCGCCCGCAGCGACCGTTGGCGCTCCGGGCTCGGGCCGTTCGAGCGACCAACCGGATGGAGCGGCGACCGTGACGCTGTCCACCCGTACCGTGCTATCGCCCGCGTTCCAGATGTTCACTTCGACCTGCAGCCGCTCGCCCGGAGTAACAATGCCGTCGTCGGCCGTCGCGTCGATCGAGACGCCGGCCGCGATGGCGATCGCCCGCTCGAGCAGCGCGCGTTGTTCGGCATCGGCAGCGCCCAGCGCGCGCATCGCGCGAACCAGATAGGGCACGGCCGCGCCGGGGCGCCACGGCGTGAGTGCCGCGCGGGCGGAATCGATGACCGACGCGAATCCGAGGACGCGAATCGTCGTGTCGACACCCGCAAACAGCGACGACTCGCCGTTACCCCCCGCGCCCTGCTCCCTGCTCCCTGCTCCCTTCACTGCGACCAGCGCTACCCCCGACGTCGCCGGGCCC
>DASTDR010000241.1:0-2319 GCA_035710265.1 Gemmatimonadales bacterium
ACGCGCGAACCGATATCTTCGCGCTCGGGGTCGTCGTCTACGAGATGCTGACGGGGAGGCGCGCGTTCAGCGGCCGGACGCACGCGAGCCTGATTGGCGCCATTCTCAAGGACGATCCGCCGCCGCTTACGCGCGACCAGCCTCTTGCGCCGCCATTTCTCGACCACATCGTCAGACGATGCCTTGCGAAAGACCCGGACGAGCGGTGGCAGACGGCGGCCGATCTGATGCGCGAGCTGAGTTTTGCCGCTGCACATGCCCGCGACCATGGGCAGGACGCGTCCGCGGCGGAGCAGCCGGTGGCGCGCACGCGGCGAACGATTCCGGCGATATATGCGGTCGCGCTTGCCGTCGTCCTTGCCGTTGCGGCCGCTGCGGGCGCCCTGCTGCGCCAACCCCCGTCGGCTCCGGCTGAACCCGGCGGGTTGCGTCTGTCGATTGCCCTCGCACCCGGAACCGAGATCGGCGAGGTGGACAATCCCGCGATCGCGATCTCGCCGGACGGTCGCCGCGTGGTGTACGCGGCGGTCGGGGCCAGCGGCCGGCAGCTCTATCTGCGGTCCATCGACAGCTTCGACGCACAGGCGCTGCCCGGGACCGAAGATGCCTCCAATCCGTTCTTCTCTCCCGACGGTGACTGGGTCGGCTTCTTCTCGAGAGGCAAGCTCAGGAAGCTGTCCATTGCTGCGGGGGCCGCGCGGGAACTGGCCGATGCTCCGGGCGCCCGCGGCGGGAGCTGGAGCTCCGATGGCGTCATCTACTTCGCGCCGGGCTCCTCGTCCGGACTGTTGAAGGTCCCGGCAGAGGGCGGAAGCGCCACCGAGGTGACGAAGCTCGATCGTTCGAAGGGGGAGGTGAGCCACCGGTTCCCGCACGTCCTGCCGGGCGCAGGCGGCCTCATCTTCAACGTGTGGACCGGTCCGGGCACCGATGAAAAGCAGATCGACGTCCTCGATCTCGCTACGGGCGAGCGTCGCACCGTCGCGCAAGGCGCCGAAACCGCCGTTTATGCGTCGTCCGGTCACATCGTCTACGGCCGTGCCGACACGCTGATGGCCGCACCGTTCGACCTGGCGGGCTTGACGGTCGGCGGCGCCGCGGTGCGCGTTGCCGAGGGCGTTCGAGTCGGGCACGGCGAGGGAGGACAGTTCGCGATGTCCTCGACAGGAGACCTGCTGTATCTGCCCACCGATCTCCGCCGCACCGAGCGACGGCTGGTATGGGTCGATCGTCAGGGCCGCGTTGAGGCCCTGCCGGTACCGACGCGGAACTTTGCGAACGCCAAAGTGTCCCCGGACGGCCGATTCGCGGCCGTCAACCTCAACGGCTCGGTGAACGAGATTGGAATCGTCGACCTTTCCCGGTCGACGGTCACGCTCCTGACCGCAGGCAAAGGCAGCAGCCAGGCGCCCGTGTGGTCGTCCGATGGAAAGCGTATCGCCTATCGCGCGACACGAACCGGATATCGGAACCTGTTCTGGAAGGGGGTCAACGACACGGCAGACGAGGAGCGTCTGGCAACCAGCGACAACGTGCAGACACCGAGCTCGTGGTCGGCTGACGGTAGATGGCTGTTCTTCAACGAGAACAGTCAGGCCGCCGGCGGCGACCTGCTCGTGATGGCCCTCGACGGTCGCAAGGTCGAGGCGTTGATCAGGACGCCGCTCCTCGAAAGCAACGTGCAGGTATCACGAGACGGCCGCTGGCTGGCGTACGAGTCCGCCGAGCAAGGGCGCCCCGAGGTGTTCGTTCAGCCCTTCCCTCCAGGCGGGCAGCGGGTTCAGATCTCGAACGGAGGAGGCAACGAGCCGCTCTGGGCACCGGACGGGCGCGAGCTGTTCTACTTGAGAGGCGACCGGATAATGGTGGTGGACATCACGACGAGCCCTGCGTTCCAGGCGAGCACGCCACGGTTGCTGTTCGAGGGTCGGTTCGTGCAATCGACCAACGGAGTCACGGGTTATTCGATGTCGCCCGACGGCCGGCGCTTCCTGATGGTGCAGGCCGTGCAGCCCGAGCCGCCGGCGACCGTGCTGCACCTGGTTCGAGGCTGGGCCGAGGAGCTGACGCGGCTTGCGCCGTAACGTCCGCGCGGGCCGAGGAGCTGACGCGGCTCGCGCCGTTAACGACCGCGCGGGCTGAAGCCCGCGCTCTACAATGTCTGGATCCCAACGCCGCATGACACGGTACTCCGCCGTATGACACGGTACTCCAACGCCGTAGAGCGGAGGCTTCAGCCTCCGCGGAGACAGCGTATGACGCGGTACATTCCGGCGTTGCTCGTGGCGATCGCCGCGATCGCTTCGCCTGCGCGAGCGA
>DASTDR010000242.1:0-6208 GCA_035710265.1 Gemmatimonadales bacterium
ACCTTCGACTTGTCCAGCGGCGCCGCGATGGTCTCACCGCCGGCGATCGAGGAACGGGACTCCATGACCGCGTCGTGGATGACCATGTTGCCGGCGGTCTTGGCGGTGATCTCCAGGCCGTCGAGAATCGACACGCCGGAGGAGATCAGCGTGCCGAGCGTGCGCGTGAAGCGCGACACGGCCGATTTGCGCAGCAGGTCGCCCAGCACCGGCAGGCTGAGCATCAGCTTGTCGATCTGCAGCTTACCGGCCTGGGTCTGGTAATAGCGGTTCACGGCGACGAACGCGAAGATCATGACGCCAATGATCGCCCACCAGAAATTCTTGAGGATGTTGCTCGCCCCGATCACGATGCGCGTCGGCAGCGGCAGCGCGAGGTTCACCGACGCGAACATGCTTTGGAACGTCGGGATCACGAAGATGAGCAGCACGGCGATGGCGATGCCGGCGACGGAGAAGATCACCGCCGGGTAGATCATCGCGCCTTTCACCTTGCGCACGATGGCGTCGTTCTTTTCCAGGAACTGGGCCAGGCGCAGCAGAATCGTGTCGAGAATACCGCCCGCTTCACCGGCGGCCACCATGTTGACGTACAGATCGGTGAAGGCCTTGGGGTGCTTGCGCAGCGCATCGGCGAGCGTGTGGCCGCTCTCGACGTCGTATACGACCTGCCGCGTCACGTCGGCCAGGACCTTGTTTTCGGTCTGCTGCGACAGGATGTCGAGCGCCTGCACCAGCGGCAGCCCCGAGTTAATCATCGTGGCGAACTGGCGGGTGAAAATCACGACGTCGCGCGTCTTGATACCGGCCTTGAAGAAGTCGCCGAGCCCGCCCCCCTTCCCCTTGGCTTCGCGGACCTGCACGACCACCATGCGGTTCTTGCGCAGGTGAGCGATGACGTCGTCGCGCGAGGCAAGGTCGATCTTGTCCTTGACGAGATCGCCCTTGAGGTTGCGCGCGGTGTATTCGAAGACCGGCATGCCTACCTCCGGACCGGGATTTTAGGTTGGCCAGCCTGCGCCGCCTGTGCCGGCGTGGGGATTTCCTTGTCGTCCGGGGGCGCTTCGCCAATCGAGCGCAGGAAATCGGCCGGCTTGGACGTCACACGCAGGCATTCGTCTTTGGTCACTTCCCGCGCCATGTACAGCTGATACAGCGCGTCGTTCAGCGTCTGCATGCCGTATTTCTTCCCGGCCTGCATCGACGATTCGATCTGGTGCACTTTGTCGTCGCGGATCAGCGCCCGGATCGCGGGCGTGCAGATCATGATTTCCGCGGCCATCACGCGGCCGCGGCCCTTGGCCCGCTGCAGCAGCGTCTGCGTCAACACGCCTTCGAGCACGAACGCGAGCTGGGCGCGGACCTGCGACTGCTGGTGCGACGGGAACACGTCGATGATGCGGTTGATCGACTCGGCGGCCGAATTGGTATGCAGCGTGGCGAAGGCCAAATGCCCCGTCTCCGCGATCGTCAGGGCCGCCTGGATCGTCTCCAGGTCGCGCATTTCGCCGATGAGCACGACGTCGGGGTCCTGGCGCAGCGCGTACTTGAGCGCGGCCTGGAAGCTGTTCGTGTCGGTCCCCACTTCGCGCTGATTGACGATGCACGCCTGGTGGCGGTGGATGAACTCGATCGGATCTTCCACCGTGATGATGTGACCCTTCAGCTCCTTGTTGATCTTGTCGATCATCGCCGCCAGGGTCGTGCTCTTGCCCGAGCCGGTGGGGCCCGTGACGAGCACCAGCCCGCGCGGCTTGTCGGCGAGCGCCGCCACGACCGCGGGCAGGCCCAGCTCCTGGAACGTCTTCACGCTGAACGGGATCTGCCGGATCACGACCGAGACGCAGCCGCGCTGCTTGAACACGTTGCCGCGGAACCGGGCGAGGTTCTGGATACCGAAGGAGAAATCGAGCTCGTTCTCGGTCTCGAAGCGCTTCTTCTGGTTCTCGGTGAGCACCGAGTACGCCAGCGAGAGCGTGTCTTTGGGCGTCAGGACTTCTTCGCTCTGCGCGTTGACGATATCGCCGTCGACGCGGATCTTGGGCCGCTCGCCGGCCACGAGATGCAAGTCGGACGCATCCTTCTCGATCATCTCCTCGAGCAACGCTCGGAGGTTGACTGGCATACGTCCTTCTCCTTATCCGGCCGCGGTTTCTTTCACGACTTCTTCGAGCGTGGTGATGCCCTTCTTCACCTTCAGCATGCCGTCCATGCGCAGGGTGAGCATCCCTTCCTTGACGGCGGTCTCGCGCAGCTCTTCGGTCGAGGCGCCTTTGAGGATCTCGCGGCGCAGCGGGCTCGACAGGGCCATGACCTCGTACAGACCCTGGCGGCCGCGGTACCCGGTGCCGGCGCAGGTGTCGCACCCGGCGCCCTTGAAGAAGGGCCCTTCTTTCTTGTCGATCGCGAAAGCGTGCATCTCCTCCGGAGTGTATTCGTGCTGCTGCTTGCACTCCTTGCAGATGCGCCGCACCAGCCGCTGCGCCACGATCAGGTTCACGGCGCTCGCGACGTTGAACGGCTCGATGCCCATGTCGACCATACGCGTGATAGTCGAAGGCGCGTCGTTCGTGTGCAGCGTCGAGAGCACGAGGTGGCCCGTCAGCGCCGCTTTGATCGCGATCGACCCCGTTTCGAGGTCGCGGATCTCGCCCACCATGATGATGTTCGGGTCCTGGCGCAGGAACGCCTTCAGCGCGGCCGCGAACGTCATGCCGACCTCGTTGCGCACCAGCACCTGGTTGATGCCGAGCAGGTTGTATTCGACCGGGTCCTCGGCCGTCATGATGTTCACGTCGATCTGATTGATCCGCGACAGCGCCGAGTACAGCGTCGTCGTCTTGCCCGACCCGGTGGGGCCCGTCACGAGCACCATGCCGTACGGGTTCTCGATGGCACGGAGCAGGTTGGACTCCGCCGACGGCTCGAAACCGAAGGTCTTCAGATCG
Organism: Gemmatimonadales bacterium; assembly: GCA_035710265.1. GTDB lineage: Bacteria > Gemmatimonadota > Gemmatimonadetes > Gemmatimonadales > GWC2-71-9 > 20CM-2-65-7. The sequence continues at coordinate 2,949 of DASTDR010000242.1, forward strand.
AGCGTCAGGTTGCCCTTGTCGAGAATACGCAGCACGATCTTTTCGCCGAACAGCACGGGCAGCGTGGACACGCGGAAGTCGATCACGCGCGCGCCCATCTTCAGCTTGATGCGGCCGTCCTGCGGCACGCGCCGCTCGGCGATGTTGAGCTGCGCCATGATCTTGACGCGCGAGGTCAGGGCCGCGCGCATCTTCACGGGCGGCTTCATCACTTCCTGCAGCGCGCCGTCCACGCGGTAGCGCACCCGCATCTCGTGCTCGAACGGCTCGATGTGGATGTCGGAGGCGCCACGCTTCACGGCGTCGGTGAGCAGGCCGTTGATCAGCTTCACAACCGGCGCGTCGTCGGCGAGGTCCTGCGCCTTCACGTCCTCGTCTTCCTGATCCTCGACGACTTCGAGGTCTTCCTCCTGCTCGACGCTCTTGAGGAGGTTTTGCAGCTGCGCGTCCGACTGCTGGTAGTAGCGGTCGATCGCGTTGCGGAGCGTGTACTCCCCGGCGATGACCGGGAAGACGTCGCAGCGAGTGATGAACTTGATGTCCTCGATCGCCGTCACGTTGTTCGGATCGGCGATGGCGACCGTCAGGGTGCGCCCTTCCCTCTTTAAGGGCAGGACAGTGTGCTTGGTGGCGATGTCGGGGGGGAGGAGCTTCAGGATCTTGGGGTCGACCTCGAAGCGCGACAGGTCCACCGCCGGCATGCGGTATTGCCGGGCCAGCATCTTGCTGACCTCGGTTTCCTCGATAAAGCCCAGTTTGACCAGCGTATAGCCCAGCCGCATCCCGGAGTTTTTCTGCTCCAGAAGGGCCTTTTTGAGCTGGTCCTGGGTGATCAGACCCTCACGTACGAGGATCTCACCGAGCTTGTCCTGGGTCAGGGCAACGCTGGCCGTATGCAACTCGTTGAATTTGAGGGGACTAACATGTGAGTCAGCCCCTACAGAATCAAGGTTTGACGCCTGAAAAAGACACAAATGGTTGGATTGCTTTGAGTAGCGCGGGCCCAACGCCCGAAACGCTGTCCAAGCGGGCGAGACTGCCAAAAGGACCGTGGTCGTCACGCCACGCAACAATGCGCTGGGCCAGCGCTGGTCCGACGCGAGGCAGGCGCGTGATTTCGCTCACGTCTGCATGGTCGAGATCAATGTGCTCCCCCGGTAACAGTGGACGCGACAGCTGCACCGCGCGTCTGGCCGTTTCGCGCAGCGCGTTGGGACGAGGAGACGAAGCCGAGTGTAGTTGGACATCGCCCGGAGGAGTGTCAGGCGACGGCGAGAGGAGGTACCGAACGCCTGCGCCAGTCAGCGCCAGGCAGGCCAGCAGCAGCGCAGCGCGGCGATCATCCATCCCCGAAGATGGATGATCGCTTCCTTATTGTCGTATCAAAGCGACGGCGACATTACCAACAATCTGCAGACTTTCCGCGCTGACCTTATCGATCGTATCCTCGGTCGTGTGATGATATGGGAAATCGTAGTCAATCACATCAATCGCGCGGATACCAGCCTGCTGTAACGGGACGTGATCATCCGTGAGCGACTGCGTCACGCGTTTTACGAAGATGTTGCGATAGCCCAGTCGATCGGCAGTCTGCCACACGCGCTGCACGACTTCGGGCGCATTCTGCGCAGAGTAGCCTTCCTCGAGAAACTGCAAATCGCGATCCCCCACCATGTCGAACACCACGGCGAACAACGTCGTGTATCCGGCAGGCAAGTGTTTCGCGAAATAGCGTGACCCAATCAGGGTTTCCGTGGAATCCGCAAAGTCTCCGTAGTCCTCGCCGTCGACGAACAACAGATCGACGCCGATCGTCGGCGGCTTGGCTTTGAGCGCGTCGGCGACACCCAGCAGGACCGCGACACCCGACGCGCCATCGTTGGCACCCGGCACCGGGAGCCGCTGCTGGCCGAGGTTTGCACTCTTGTCGGCGAACGGCCGGGTATCCCAATGGGCGACGTAGAGGATCCGGTCGGTCGCCTCCGGGCGGAACCGCGCGAAGAAGTTGCGCAGCTGCAGCGCCTGCCCCTTCGACGTACGATGGCGAAACTCCTGCACGACCACCGTGTCGGCACGCGCGCGCAACTCCTGCAGCAGCCAGTCGCCGGTTTTCTGGTGGCCCGGCGTGTTAGGAACGCGTGGGCCGAACGCCAGCTGTTGCTCGATGTATTTGAACGCCGTGGGTCCACTGAACTCGACCTGATTCGACCCCGCCGACCCACCCCCCGCCTTCGCCTGGCACGCCATGAGCAAGCCCACGCACCACGCACCACGTACCACGTACCGTTTCATCGCAGCTGCCCCACGCTCGTCGAGATCTGCACGAACAGGGTGACGCCGAGCTGCGCGACTTTCCGGTTGGACTGGCGTTCTTCATTGAGGACGTAGGCCATTTGTAATCCCGCGCTCATGTTGCTGGGGAGATCGGTGTCCATCGTAAGCTGAGCCTGGGTCTGCCGGCTGTCCACGTACGGTACGCAGTTCTCCGTGCCGGTGCGACGCAAGCACGTCGTGTTCTTGGCGAGGGTATACCCCGCTGTCGTGCGGATCAGCGAGCGCCACCGGCCCTGGAACGGCGGCCGGAACGAGAAGGCCAGCGTGGCGTTTTGGGCATTCCGCTCGGTGCGGAACAGGTTGCCGGCGTTCACGCGATCGGCCGAGCTGCGGGACACATCCAGGCTCGTGAACACCCCGCCGATCCAACCCAACGACGCCGACGGCGTGAAGACCCGCTCATTGGTCGTGCTGAGTGTGACCCCGGTGGGGGCGCCGAAGGTCGGTTGCTCCACGACCGATTCGGTTTCGCGGTAACCCGCCCGCGCGCTGACCGTCGTCAGCAGCCGTCCCAGATTCCGGCGCGACGGGGTGATGGTCCACGTGACCGATCCACTCGGCCACTCACTGACGGCGCTGCGCAACGGCACCTGCTGCTCGGAGCGCAGCGTCCATCCCACGCCGTTGGTGCGCCGGTACGCCGCGTTGGCCCGGAGCCCGAGCGGCAGCACCGCGGCGCCGCTCGTCGCGAGTGTGGCACTCCGCGTCGCCGACGCGGCGAGCAAACCGTCCACTTCACGGAACTCATCGAGTCCGCCGATGGCGAACTGGTAGCTCGCAGGCGGCGCGCCGGTCGCGCGGCTGAACGTCGATCCCTGCTGTGTGCTGTAGGACAGATCGATCCCCGTGATCCGCGCCAGGGTGCGGGCGAGGAGCCCGGAGTCCGGCAGCACGACGCGCGCGAGCCGCCCGATGTCGAATTGCGC
>DASTDR010000243.1:0-5747 GCA_035710265.1 Gemmatimonadales bacterium
CGGTCGCGATTGCGTTGCACGACGGCGACGAAGGACTAGAAGCGTTGTTCATCCATCGCGCGGTGCGCGCCGGCGACACGTGGTCAGGTCAAATCGCCTTCCCCGGCGGCCGTCGCGAACCCAGCGACGCTGATCTGCTCGCCACCGCGATCCGTGAGACGATCGAAGAAATCGGTGTCGACTTGTCGGCGGCCGAGCGCCTGGGTGTCCTCGACGATCTGCACCCGCGCACGCCCGTGCTTCCCCCGGTTGTCGTCCGTCCATTTGTATTCGCGTTGACCGAGCGGCCTACCATTGTGCTCAGCCCCGAGGTGCAGGACGCCTTCTGGGTGCCCTTCCGAGCGCTCCTCGCGCCGGGGGTGCGCGGAGAGATCACTGTCGATCATCCTGGCATCCCCCGACGGCTAGTCCCTGCATATACACTCGGCAATCGCACGATCTGGGGGATGAGCGAGCGCATTCTCACGCCGTTAATTAGCCTAGTTTCTTAGTCTTACAAAATCCACAACTTCGCTTGACAATATTTGAGTATTAGGCTAGCCTAATATCCTGTCTGGTTGACAGTGCTTTGATCCGGAGGACTCGTGAGCGCCACAATTCGATCGCCACAACCGCCGTTGACGCGGTCGGTCGAAGACTATCTCAAGTCTGTTTTCCATCTCACGAGTCAAGGCGGCTTCGCGACCACGAGCGACATCGCGGAAATGCTCGAAGTCGCGCCGCCGTCGGTGAGCGGCATGATGAAGCGGCTCTCCGAGACCGGATTGATCGAGCATGTGCCGTATCGTGGTGTGCAGCTCACGCCGCAGGGCAGGCGCGCGGCACTTCAGATGATTCGCCGGCACCGCATCATCGAGTCTTACCTCACCAGCAAACTCGGCTACGACTGGGGTGACGTGCATGTCGAGGCCGAGCGACTGGAGCACGCCGTCTCCGAAAAGCTGATCGAGCGCATGGCGGAAGCGCTCGGTTCGCCGCGCTACGATCCGCACGGCGCGCCCATCCCCACCGCCGCGGGCGACATCGAGGAAGCGGAGCTCATCACGCTGGCAGCTGCGAGCGTTGGGACGGCATTGGTCCTGCGCCAGGTAGGTGACGAACAGCCGGAGCGGCTTCGCTATCTCGCGGACCAGGGGCTCACCCCCGGGGCGCATCTACGTGTCGAAGCACGGCAACCGTTCAACGGACCTACGACGGTGCGACTGGGAATGGAGACGCGTGTCGTGGGCCAGGAATTGGCGGGCCTGTTGTGGTGCGAGGAGGTGGAAGAGTGAAACGACTTTCCCGACGCGATGCGCTGAAGCGCGGCCTCCTGGGCATTGCGGGGGCGGCGACGGCGAGCTCCGTGGCGCGCGCCTCCGCGCTCGACAAGACGGCGCATCCGGATCCGCACGCGCTGATGACCGGCGGCTTACCCGCGGCGGCCGGAATCGATCCGGTAAAGTTCCTGCGTCACTTCGATTACGGCACGGTCTCGCGGCGTCCGAATGGGCAGACGCTGCGTGAGTACAAGATCGTCGCGATGGATCGCGAGCTCGAGGTCATGCCAGGCGTGTTCTATCCGGCCTGGACCTACAACGGCGCGGTTCCCGGCCCTACGCTGCGCTGCACCGAGGGCGATCTGCTGCGCGTCCACTTCCATAACGCGGGCCGGCATCCGCATTCGATTCATTTCCACGGGTTCCATCCGGCCAACATGGACGGCGTGTTCGAGCAGGTCGAGCCGGGTGGCGCGTACGTGTACGAGTTCGAAGCCGAGCCGTTCGGGCTGCAGCTCTATCACTGCCACACCATGCCGCTCAAGCGTCACATCGCGAAGGGACTCTACGGCGCGCTGATCATCGATCCCAAGCGGGGTCGGCCCGACGCCGATGAAATGGTGATGGTGATGAACGGTTTCGACGTGAATTTCGACGGCGAGAACGAGATCTACGCCGTGAACACGATTCCGTTCGCCTATCAGGCTCATCCGATCACGCTGCGCCGCGGCGCCTTGAATCGGATCTATCTGGTCAACGTGCTGGAATTCGACCTGATCAACTCGATGCACATCCACGCCAACTTCTTCCAGGTCTATCGCACCGGGACCTCGCTCGTCCCGAGCGAGTTTACCGATACGATCAGCATGGGGCAGGGCGAGCGGCACATCATCGAGTTCACGTACGACCGCCCCGGCAAGTTCATGTTCCACGCGCACCAGTCCGAGTTCGCCGAGCTGGGCTGGATGGGGCTGTTCGACGTCCAGGAGCGGCTGGTATGACCCCGGTTGAGACGCGAAACGCGGACACCGTCGCGCGCCAGCCGTCCGCGTACCGGGTTCCGCGATCGGTTTGGTTCGCTCTCCCGCTCGTCCTGCTCGCGGCGCTGTCGCTGTTCGTCATCAAGGGCGGCACCCTGTCGCGCCTCGCGCGCGGCTTGCCGCCGGTCGAAGAGCTGAGCGTCGATCGTGTCCGGCTGACGCCCGGTCACATCATCATGGACGTCGTCAACGGCGGCCCGGATCCGGTGACCGTGGCCCAAGTGATGGTGGACGAAGCGTACTGGGCTCACACCATCACGCCCGAGCGCAAGGTGGACCGGCTCGGGCGCGCCCGCATCGACATTCCGTATCCGTGGATCGAAGGCGAGCCGCATCAGGTCAAGCTGGTGACGTCGACCGGAGTGACATTCGATCACGAGATCCTGGTTGCCGCTGAAACGCCGCCCGTGGATGGCGGCTACTTCGTGGTGTTCACGTTGATTGGGCTCTACGTCGGTGTGTTGCCCGTCGCGATCGGACTCCTGTGGCTGCCGTTCCTGAAGCGGCTCGATCGACGCTGGCTGCACTTCGCGCTCGCCCTGACCGCGGGCCTCCTGATTTTCCTCGCCGCTGAGGCGCTGCACGAGGCGCTGGAGACCGCCGGCCGGGTGGCAGGGGCGTTCCAGGGTGTCGGTCTGGTGGCGATTGGAGTGCTGGTGACTTGGTTGCTGTTGCAAGCCTTCTCAGGGCGGCGCAGGGTGGCGGAGGGCGGCGAAACCCCTGCGGGCCAACGGCTCCGGCTTGCATTCATGATCGCTCTGGGCATCGGGCTTCACAATCTCGGTGAGGGCCTCGCGATCGGCGCGGCGTACGCGCAGGGCGCGGTCACGCTGGGCGCGTTCCTGGTCGTGGGGTTCATGATCCACAACACGACCGAAGGGTTGGGGATCGTGGCGCCCGTGGCACAAGACAATCCGTCGATCAGGAACCTGGCGCTCGCCGGGCTGCTCGCGGGCGTGCCGACGATTCTGGGCGCGTGGCTCGGCGGCGTCGCCTACTCTCCGCTGCTGGGCACGCTGTGCATGGCCGTCGGAGCGGGCGCGATTCTGCAGGTGCTGGGCGTCCTGTACCGGGTCGTCGCGCGCGAGACCCCGGCGGGTGGCGGAACGGTCTGGTCACCGCTGAATGCGCTTGGTGTGGCTGCCGGATTGCTGCTGATGTACGGGACCGGACTGCTAGTCGCCAGCTGAGCTCGGGACGCGGGACTGCTCGAGCGCTTTGAGGATCGCGCTCAAACGGCGGTCGCGCGCGTCCCGCAAGAACTCGATTTTCCCTTTGTACGCTCGTTCCGTGGCACCGATCAGCGAGCGCTGCTGTTCCGGATCGAGCCGCGCCCAGTGCGCCAGGTGCTGCCACCAGCTCTCGAAGCTGGCCAGCAGGCGTTGGATGAAGATCCGAATGCCGCCCTCGCCGGCCGCCACATGGTACGTGAGGTGCGGTCCGGCGGCTGCCCAACCGATGGCCGGTCCCAGCGACACGGCACGATCGAGATCATCGACGCTGACCACCCCCTGCACGACGAGATCGATGCACTCGCGCCACACGGCCGCCGCGACGCGACCGACGACGTATCCCGGCACGGCTTTCTTGAGGACAATCGGAAAACGTCCCAGGGCGCGCAGATACTCGACGGCGCGATTGACGTTCGCGGGCGACGTCCTGGTCTCCGGCACGACCTCGACCAGCGGAATGAGCTCAGGCGGATTGAGCGGGTGAGTCACGAGGCAGCGGTCGAGGTGCCGGCAGCGCCCAAAGATCTCGCTTGGCAAGAGCCCGCTGGATGACGAGCTGATCAGCACGGCGGCACCAGCGGCCTGGTCGATTGCGGCGAGCAGCTTCTGCTTTGCGGCCAAATCCTCATGGATCGCTTCGATGACCCAATCGGCATCCTGCAGCGCTTCAGAGAGAAAGCTGGCGCGAATCAGCTCGCGCAGGCCGCGCTCGACGATTCCTTCGGGTGCCCGATCGAGCTCGACGAGCGCGCGTGTGCGCCGCGCGATCTCGTCCGCGGCGCGCTGCAATGCGGCAGGATTCAAATCGAAGATCGCGACCGGCCACCCCGCCGACGCGCATAGCGCCGCCCATCCAATTCCGATTTCACCAGCTCCAATCACCGCCACCTTGCGCGGGATCGTCACGCCATGGCCTCCTCGGCGAGCGCCCCGGCCGGGAGCACACGCTCGAACAGCATGCGCCGCACGGGCGCCGGATTCACGGCCATGGCCACGCGGGTGAACGAGCCCTTGGGGTCGAGCTTGGTGCGTCCACGGCGTTGGCCATCGTCCAGATCGACCGAGAGTCGCAAATCGCTGAACGTCAACACATCGGGATCGATGAGGTAGGCGATCGCGAGCACGTCGTTGATGACGGCGCCGTCCAGTCCTTCCGCCTTCTTGTGGAACTCGACGTAGAAGCGCAGCGCGTCGTGCAGCCAGGGGGAATGCTGCGCGAGCCGCTCGACCTCGTTCCCTTTCATGATCACTTTGCGCGTGACGTCGAGGCCGATCATCTCGGTCGGAATTTCCGCGCCCAGCACGGTAGCGAGCGCTTCGGGATCGCACCAGGCGTTGAACTCGGAAAACCTCGTCTGGTTGCCCGCCGCCTCGACATTGCCGATCATCGCGACGTGACGCGCGACCTTCTGCCGAACCAGGTCCAGGTTGGCGCGCAACGCGAGGGCGAGGCTGGTCACGGGGCCGAGCGTCACCAGCGTGACGGGCTCGGGCTGCGACTCGAGCACGCGCTCGAGCGGCCGCACGTAATCGAGGATCACACCGGCGGGCGGCACGTCGGCGTAACCGAGACCCGAGGGGCCGTGCGTATCATCGGCGACCTGGAGCTGGCGCTTGAGCGGCCGGCGCGCCCCGATGCCGAGCGGCACCCGCACCTGGTGCTTGACCTTGCGGATGATCTCGACCGCGTTGCGGTACGCGTTTTCGACGACGGTGTTTCCGTACGTGATCGTGATGCCGCGGATGTCGAGCTCCGGAGAGTAAAGCGCGAGCAACAACGCGAGGCAGTCGTCGATCCCCGGGTCGGTATCTATGACGACGGGGAGTGGGGAGTGGGGAGTGGTCTCGGGCACCGTCTACGGTAGGGATTCTATCGCGGAAGTGCAAATGCGACGATCGCGTCTCCCGCCCCAAACGGGCCTCCCCCGCCCGCGGCGATGACAACGAACTGCCGCCCGCCCGCTTCGTAGGTCATCGGGGTCGCGCGCGCGCCGGCGGGAAGATCGGCCTTCCACAGCTCGCGTCCCGTCTCGACGTCGAACGCGCGAATCGCGCGGTCGAGCGTCGCGCCGATGAATACCAGTCCGGACGCCGTGGTGATCGGCCCACCCAGATTAGGCGACCCCGGGACGCCGCCCATCGTGCCGAGGGGTACGGTCCAGGCGATTCCACCATCCGCGAGGCTCACCGCGACCAGCGCCCCCCACTGGGGCGGG
>DASTDR010000244.1:0-2268 GCA_035710265.1 Gemmatimonadales bacterium
TGCGTCAGCATCAACGGCGCGAACCGGCTCGGCTCGAATTCGCTGCCCGAGCTGCTGGTGTTCGGCGCGCGCGCGGGGCGCGCGGCGGCCGAATACGCGGCGACGCAACGTGAGTCGGGGCGGCACTTGCTGGCCCAGGCGATGGATGAAGAGGCGCGGCTGCGGCGCGAGTTTCTCGACAAGACAGGTGGCCGGGAGTCGATCGCGGTGCTGCGGGAGGAAATGCAGAAGATCATGGAGGACTCGGCGGGGATCTACCGGTCGGAGGAAACGCTCTCCGGCGCGGCGGGCAAGCTACGCGAGCTGCGCGAGCGGTTCCGCGACGTACGCCTCGACGACCGCGGGCGCATGTTCAACACCGAGCTCGTTTCGGCCCTGGAGCTCGGCTGTATGCTCGACGTGGCCGAGACGATGGCCGAGTGCGCGATGCAACGCACGGAATCCCGAGGCGCGCATCAGCGAACGGACTATCCGAAGCGGAACGACGAGAAGTTTCTGGCGCATTCGATCGTGCGCCGCGACGCCGACGGGAAACCGCGGGTCGAGTACCGCCCCGTGACGATCACGCGGTGGCCTCCGGGCGAACGGGTCTACGGGAGGTGAGATGGCGAATCGAATCACGCTGGAAATGCAGCGCTATCATCCGGAGCGGGACAACGAGCCGCGACTCGACACCTTCGAAGTTCCGCTCAAGCGGGAGTGGGTCGTGCTCGACGCGCTCAACTACATCAAGGACCATATCGACGGGACCCTGACGTTCCGTTGGTCGTGCCGGATGGGCGTCTGCGGCAGCTGCGGGATGATGATCAACGGCGTTCCGAAGCTGGCGTGCGCCACGTTTCTCACCGAGTCGGCGCCGGGGCCGATCCGCTTGGAGCCGCTCACGAACTTTCCGATCCTGCGCGATTTGGTCGTGGACACTTCGGATTTCTTGGTGAAGCTCGCCAAGTCGAAGCCATGGATCATTCGGAACGTGGAAAAGACTCTGGAGGAAGAATACTTCCAGACGCCCGAGGAGTTGGACGCGTACAAGCAGTTCAGCATGTGCATCAACTGCATGCTCTGCTACGCGGCCTGCCCGGTCTACGGCCTGGATCCGCATTTTGCCGGGCCGGCGGCGATCGCGCTGGCGCAGCGCTACAACCAGGACTCGAGGGACGAGGGAGCTTCGGAGCGGATGGACATTCTCTCGCAGCACGACGGCATCTGGGGATGCACCTTCGTCGGCGAGTGCACGGAGGTGTGCCCGAAGCACGTCGACCCGGCCGGCGCCATCCAGCAGTACAAGCTCACCGCGGCGCTGGAGTGGATGAAGTCGCTGGTGCTGCCACGAGGAGCCAGGTAGCCGATGATCAACCCAACCGAATATGTGCCGCGCAGCTACCAGCCGCGCGTTTCCACCTATTGGTGGCTGAAGAGATGGGCCTACCTGCGGTTCGTTCTGCGGGAGATGAGCAGCGTCTTCGTCGGCTGGATCGTGGTCTTGACGCTTCTGCAGATCCGGGCTCTGAGCCAGGGCCCGGAGGCCTATGCCGCATTCACGCAATGGCTGCGCTCGCCCGCGTTGATTGCGCTGAACGGCGTGAGCTTCGCCTTCGTCTGCTACCACGCCGTGACGTGGTTCAACCTCGCGCCGAAGGCGATGGCCATACGGGTCCGCGGCAAGCGGCTCCCCGGGCTGGCGATTTCGGCGCCGAACTACGCCGCGTGGGCGTTCCTTTCGGCGGGCGTCGCCTGGATCGTGCTCAGGGGCTGATATGGGAAAACGTTCCAACGAGCCGTTTCTCTGGCTTCTGTTCAGTGCCGGTGGCGTCGTGTCGGCGCTGCTGCTGCCCGTGCATCTCTTTCTGTTCGGCTTGGCGGAGCCGCTGGGCTGGGTCGGCCCGCCGGGCTACGACCGGCTCCTCGAGATCGTCCAGCATCCGGTGGCGCGGCTCTACCTGCTGGTGCTGTGCACGCTTCCTCTGTTTCATTGGGCGCATCGGTTTCGCTTCACGCTTTACGACGGGCTGCAGATCAAGCACTTGAACGAGCTGATCAACGTGGCGTGCTACGGCGGGGCGGTGCTGGGCACCGGGGTGGCCGCGTACCTGTTGTGGATGGTGGGGTAGCCAGACTGGAGGCGACATGCCGAAGTATGTGATCGAGCGGAACATGCCGCGCGCAGGAATGATGTCGCGCGACGAGCTGGTGATCATCGCCGATAGGTCGTGCCGCGCGCTCGACGAGATCGGGCCCAACATTCAGTGGCTCGAGAGCTTCGTCACT
>DASTDR010000245.1:0-3204 GCA_035710265.1 Gemmatimonadales bacterium
GATTGACCACGGTGTCGCCGCCGCCGACATTCGCGTAGCCGACCACGTCGACGGGCAGCAAACGCGCAGTCTGCCGGCCGTAGACCTCGGCGAGCCGCGTTCGCAGGGCGTCGCCGTTGGCTTCGAGCAGCGGCAGCAGGCTCCCGATCCAGCGCCGGTTGCGCGCGTCGTGTTCTCGCCACCAGCACACCTGGTATGCGGGCGTCGCGGGCGCGAGTTCGGCGAGCGTCGCGGTAATCGCCGCAGGGTCGGCAAGAGACACCTCGCCGAGCCTGGCGAGCCGCCAGCGCATCGAGAGCAAGACGAGCTCGCCGGCGCCGTTGGCGAACGTCTTTGCGTAGTAGTCGCGCGCGCGCTCGAAGGCCGCGCGTTGGCCCGCAGGAAGGCCGGCGAGGCACTCGGGCTTGGGCTCGATCGGTTCCGGCGAGCGCGCATTCCAGAGCAGGAAGTCGTGGAGATTCGTGGTGAGATCGCTGTAGAGCACGAACGTGTCGGTCTCCGCGACGAGCGCCGTGCCGCGGTCGGGCAGCTTTCGCGCTGCGACGATCCCCTTCACCGCCTCCGCCATCGGTGTTCGGCCGTCGATGTACGGTTGCCACACCCGTTCGAGCGAGGGTTGGTACGCGGGCCACGAGCGCTCGAACAATCGCTGGCTGTAGAGGTACTGCTCGTGGGCGACGCCGCGCTCCGCAAGACGCGCCTTCACCGCGCCTCCCGTGGTGTAGAACAACATCACATGCCAGAAGTCCGGCGGTAGCGGCTCGCCGCTGGCCTTCGCCGCGGCGTCGAGCTCGGTCCAGAGCCGCCCGACAAGCCCTGGGCCGAACACCGTGTGCGACGCCTCGTGGAACACGACCTCGAGCGCCGCGTTGCCCGCGTTGGCCGGCTCGACGCTCGAGACGAGCAGGTGGTCGGGATCGGTCACGCTATCCGCGCCGCTGAAGCTCCCGTAGCTCACGACGTCGATCGGGATGGGCCGCGCGAGCTCCCTGCCGTAGAGCTCGCCTAAACGCCCTGTCAACGCTTCCTCGTGCGCCGCGAGGAGCGGCTGGAGGGCCGCGACCCAGCGCCGGTTGCGAGCGTCGTGCGACGGCCACCAGCACTTTTCGTACGCGGGCGCCGCGGGCGGCAGTACGGCGAGCGCGGCCTCGACCGCGGCGGCGTCCGCCAGGCGGAAGTCGCCGAAGCCGGCAAGCCGGTACCGCAATGCGAGCAGAAGCCGATTGCCCCCCGGCGAGGCGAGCACCTTGTAGTGCTCGCGCGCACGCGCGAACGCCGCTCGCTGCTCGCCCGGCAGGCTGGCCAGGCAGTCCGCTGCGGGCTCTACCGGCTCTCGGGAGAACGTGTTCCAGACCAGGAAGTCGTGGAGGTTGAAGACCGGGTCGCTGTAGAACAGGAAGGTGCGGCTTGCCGCGACGAGCGCATTGCGGCGGTCGGGCAACGTCGACGGCTGCTGCGCGGCCGCCGCGACTGCAGCGGTGATGCACACGACCAGCGCGACCGAGCCTCGCATACGTCCCTCCCTGAAACAATCGTGGCCATGGGAAGCTCGTCGAACGTTCTGCTACTTCACCAAGCGCAAGGTGACCTCAATCCTGATGGTCTCTCCGCTGACACGATCGGTTGCCGCCGTGTACTGCCGCGTCTGCCCGTCACGCAGCAGGAGCGTATTTCGGGTCCTGAAGCTTCGAAAGGACGGCGACTCACCGGCTTTCGCACCGTCTCCACTCGTGTAGACAGAGCTTTCGTCGATCTCCACTCGCAGGTCGAACCGGCCGTCGTCAACCGACGTGGCGCGGCAGTTGATGCTGGTCCCGATGTTCTTGTAGGAGTAAGACACCATGGGATTGGGCTTGCCGTCTCCGACAGGCGTGAACGTCGTCATGGGAATGGGCACGTCCCCGCCGATGTTCAGTTGCGTGCCGTCCCCCGAATTGGCGTTCACCGCCAGCGTGTACGGCAGGCTGCTGACCTTTTTCTCTCCCTGATATCTCGAAATGACGATCTGCACCTCGAGCGGGACGGCGAGGGTCGGTCTCGACGGCGGCCGGGGGACAACCTGCTCAGGAGCGGGCTTCGGCTCTTGCGCCAGCGCCGCGCCGCCGGCAACGGTCATCACGACGAGCACCGCAATGGTCAGTCTGTGTAGCTTCACTGGGCGTCTCCTTCGGCAGCTGTGAATTGCGAGAATGGCTCGATCACGATCGGACTGATCTCGAGCCACGGTGGTCCCGATGTCTCCACCTTGGCAAGTGCTTCCTGGATCTGCCTGGCGTCCTCTTGCTTGTTCAAGCTCGCCAGCAGGACTTGGAAGCCGCTCTTCTCTTCCTCGGAAATCAACACTTCCGGCGCTCGACGTCGAGCCGGCCGGGCCGGGGCTTGCCCCGGCTGATGCTCGGCGATCGCCGGGACCGTCACCACCGGCAACGTCGCTTCGTGTTGCGGTCGCGTCACCGCTATCGGCGCGATCTCCCGACCGGCAGCCGCTGGCTCCGGCTCTCTCCACGCGTAGACCGCAAGCAAGACGGCGGCGGCGGTGACGACGGTCCCGGCCACCCAGTGCCAGCGAAGCAGCCAGCCGGCCGGCTTCTCCTCTTCTGCCACCCGCGCCCGGACTTTCGCAAGAAACTCCGGCGACGGATCGACGGCAAGCGCCGCCTCGATCTCCCGCTCGAGCGTCTCGTCGTTCAGCGGCTCGCGTTGGTGACCATCCATGACAACCGTTCCTTCAGCTGCTTCCGCGCCAGGAAGAGACGCGATTTCACGGTCCCCTCCGGCACGTCCAGCAGCGCTCCGACTTCCTTCAAGTCGTGACCCTCGATCCCGGCGAGCACCACGACCAGCCTCAACTTCTCGGGCAGCGCCTCGATGGCCGACCACAAGCGCTCGGCGCGTTCGCGGGCGTCGATGATTTCGTCGGCCGCCTCCCGCTCCGGGCGGGTCTGCCTTCGACTCCGCTCAGGCCAGGGAAGACCCGCCCCTACCGAATCGTCCGCGGCCTCGCGCGCGATGCGCCGTCTATTCGACCGCTGGCGATCGAGCGCCATGCGCCACGTGATGCGGACGATCCAGGCGCGGAACCGATCGCGATCGCGGAGCTGGCCGAACCTGCGGTACGCCTTGGCGAACGCTTCCTGCGTGACGTCCTCGGCGTCTTCCCTGTGCCGGAGCACGCTGTACGCCACCCGGAATGCCAGCGTTGCG
>DASTDR010000246.1:0-2698 GCA_035710265.1 Gemmatimonadales bacterium
TCAGAAACCCGAGCAGCAGCGGTGGATCGCCGATCGGCGTGAGCAAGCCGCCGCAGTTCGCGACGATAAAGATGAAGAACACGACGATATGCGCGACCCGCTTGCGGCGCTTGTTGGCGCGGAGCAGCGGCCGAATCAGCAGGACCGACGCGCCCGTCGTCCCCGTCAGGTTCGCCAGCACCGCCCCGATCCCCAGCAGCGCGGTGTTCACGAGCGGCGTGCCGGCGAGTGAGCCCTGGATGTGGATGCCGCCCGAGATCACGAACAGCGCCGCGATCACCACGATGAATCCGGCGTACTCGTACGCCTTCTCCGCCAACAGGTGCCGGCCTTCGTCGCCCATTCCGCCGCCGACATAAACGAGGACGGGCAGTGACACGAGCGCCGCCACGAGCGCCTTGTTGTGATTGTGATGCCACCAGCGCGGTACGAACAGCGGTGCCAGCGCAATCACCAGGAGCAGCGCCACAAACGGCAGGGCGGTAGCAAGCGGAAGATCAGTGCCGAGCATGCGTTGGCACCACGCTGCTGCCAGTGGTGGCCCTCGCGCAAGGGCCGGAGCCCCGCCTTAGTTCGCGCGCAGCGCCCCACGAATCAGGCGGCTCACGCGCTCGGCGGCTGGTGGGCTCAGATTGCCGAGCACGATCACGTCGTAGCCGCCGGCGAGATCTCCTTCCAGTACCGCGTTGATACCCGGCGCCCCGCCCGCAACGCCGATCATGCCGGCGTCGGGCGCGTCGTCGATCTTGTGCGCGCGCAGCGCGTTGAGCAGCCGCAGCAGATCGTGGGCCGTCGAGTAGCCGCCGCCCGCCGAGCTGCCGCGCCCCGGCAATCGCTCGGTGTTGCGTCCCTCGCTCGTGTAACCGATCGCGGTGTTCGGCGGCAGCGAGTCGAACCTCCAGCTCGCGGTCCGCGTCATGCCGGCCGGCTCGAAAATGTGCTTCTGTACGTAGCCGTAGTAGCTGTCGCCCGATAAACGCTCGACCAGCAGGCCGAGGACGATGTAGCCGGCGTTGGAGTACTGCCGGCGCGAGCCGGGCTCGAACGCCAACGGCTGATCCTTCACGAGCTGGAAGTAGTCTGTGAGCGTGAGCAGATCGTGCCGAGTCTTGCCTGGTGGGGCGGCGAAAATATCTCCCTGAATGCCGGAGCGGTGATCGAGGATCTGGCGGATCGTCACGCGTCTGGCGACGTCCGGATTGGGGTAGTCCGGCCACGCGCGCGCCAACGTCGAGTCGAGCGCGAGCTTGCCCGCGGCGGCGAGCTGCCGGATCGATATCGCGGTGAAGAACTTGTTGATCGACCCGAGATTGAAGGCCGTTTCTAAATCGTTGGCACGTAGTGCTTCGCGGTCAGCCATCCCGTAGGCGCGCTCGAATTGCGGAACTCCATTCCGCGCCACGAGTACGACTCCCGAGAACTCGCCATTTTGCGCAAGACTGTCGACGCTGATTTGCCAGGACTGGGCCTGGGCGGCGATCAACACAACCAGGAGAGGGTTCATGTCCGTACCGATGCCGAACTCGTCCGATCCGTCGCTGTCCGTTGAAGAGTACCTTGCCCGGCGGCTCGACGCGGCGCGGGATCTGTATCTCCTGGCCCTGGGGATGGGGGAACGCGGGCCCCACGAATTCGGCACTCTCATCCAGGAAGCGCGGCTCCACTTCATCGGTGTAATCGAAGAGGCCCGCACCGCCGGTCTGGAGACGGCCGATATCCAGAATCTGCTCTCGCACCATAATGTCGAGGAGCTAGACACGGTCCGGCCCGAGCTCCGGGAGCAACTGGAACGCTTGCTTCGCGAATACGCGAATCCGCGTTAGACGCTATCGGCTATCAGCTACCGGCTATCGGGTGGTGTTCCCGCATAGCCGATACCCGATAGCCGATAGCAGATTGCATGCTCCATGCCTCATGAATCTGCGATCATCGTGGGCGCCGGACCGATCGGTCTGGCATGCGCCATTTCGGCCAAACGCCGCGGCATCGATCCGCTCGTCATCGATGCGGGCGCCCTGGCGAATTCGATCGTGCGGTACCCCGTCAACATGCAGTTTTTCACGACGCCCGAGCGGCTCGAGATCGGGGGACATCCGCTCGTGTGCGCCGGTCCCAAAGCCACTCGCGAAGAAGCGCTCAAGTACTACCGCGGGGTCGCACGCACCGAAGGCATTCGGGTCGAGACCTATACCAAGCTAATCAACGCGCGCGAGGTCGAAACGCGGCTCGGCAAAGCTCAAATTTCCTGGGACACGCTCGTGCTCGCGACAGGGTATTTCGACCATCCCAACCGGCTCGGTGTCCCCGGCGAAGACCTCCCGCACGTCCATCACTATTTCGACGAAGCCCACCTCTCCTACGGGCGCGATGCAGTCGTGATCGGCGGGAAGAACTCCGCGGTCGAAGCCGCGCTGCAGCTGTTTCGCGCCGGGGCCCGTACCACGATCATCCATCGGGGCACAGCCTGGCCCAAGAGCGTGAAATACTGGTTGCGGCCCGATCTGGAAAACCGCATCAAGGCGGGAGAAATCACAGCGCGCCTTGGTACGCACGTCGCTGCGATCACGCCGCGCGAGGTGCGCGTGCACGGGCTCGGTGGTGAGGAGGCAATTCCCGCCGATCGCGTCTACGCCCTGATCGGATTCCACCCCGACCTGGGTCTGTTCGACCGAATCGGCATCACGTACGACCGCGAGAC
>DASTDR010000247.1:0-2315 GCA_035710265.1 Gemmatimonadales bacterium
CTCCTCGGCATCGTCAACGCCATCATCCGTCCCATCATTCTCATCCTCACGTTGCCGCTCACGGTGCTCACGCTGGGGCTGTTCATTCTCGTCGTGAACGGCCTATCGCTCGCGATCGCCGCGTCGCTCGTGCCGGGATTCCACATCGCGGGGCTCTGGTCGGCGACCTGGGGCGCGATCATCGTGGGGCTGACGGGCTGGGCGGCGTCACATTTCGTCGGAGGATCGGGGAAGATCGAGCGGATGCGCCGGGTGGAGGTCACCGGCCGCCGCATCGATGGATAGAGCGTTCGCTCTGGCCGGCAGCGTGTCGGCCTTGATCGCCGTCGCCGCGGGCGCGTTCGGCGCCCATGCGTTGCGAGCCCGTCTCGCCCCAGACCTGCTCGCCGTGTTCGAAACGGGCGCCCGTTACCAGATGTACCATGCGCTCGGACTGTTCGTGGTGGCATGGGCCGCCACGCGCTGGCCCGGCATTCCGGTCCGGGCAGCCGGCTGGCTGTTCATCGGCGGCACGATCCTGTTTTGCGGAAGCCTGTATCTGCTCGCCCTGAGCGGCACTCGCTGGCTCGGCGCGATCACACCCCTGGGCGGCCTCCTGTTTCTCGCCGGTTGGCTCAGTCTCGCAACCGGCATTCTGAAAGGCGGAAGCTCGTCATGATGACGACCGTGCTGCTCGCGACAGCACTCGCAGTCCAGGCACCCACCACCATTCCGCTGCCGGCCCTGGCCACTCGCCCGCTCGGCACGCTGCGCGAGCAGGCCATCCTACAGAAGCAATGGCTGCAATACCGGCTCGATTCAGTGCTGCCGGGGTTGATGCGGCAGCATGGCGTCGCGATGTGGATCGTGGCGATGCGGGAGTACAACGAGGATCCGGTGTTCTGGTCGCTGGTCTCGCCCACGACCATGTTCGCGCGCCGCCGCACGATCTACGTCTTCACCGATCGCGGCCCGGCTCGCGGCGTCGAGCGGCTCGCGCTGGGGGGTGGATCGCAGGGCGGCCTGTACGAGTCCTACGTCGCGCGCGACAGCGTCGATCCCTCGATCGGCCGGCGCCCGGAGCTGGTCGGCCAGGGACAATGGGACCTGCTCGCGCGGATCGTGCGGGAGCGCGATCCCAAGACGATCGCGGTGAACATCTCACACACGCACGCGTTCTCCGACGGCCTGTCGGCCGGCGAATGGGAGCAGCTGGCGCGCGCGCTGCCGCCGGGGTATCGCGAGCGTGTGATCCGCGCCGAGCGGCTCGCGCTCGATTACCAGTCGATTCGCGCGCCCGGGATGCTGCCCGTGTACAAGCGGATGATGGAGGTCGTGTGGACGATCATCGATACGGCTTTCTCGAATAAGGTGATCACCCCGGGGAAAACGACCACCGATGACGTCGTGTGGTGGATGCGACAACGTGTCAACGATCTCGGCCTGGGAACGTGGTTCCACACCGACGTCGACGTCCAGCGGCGCGGGCAGGATCTCTCCAGCCTCGACACAGTCGTCATTCAGCGCGGCGACGTGCTCCACTGTGATTTCGGCATCACCGCCCTCGGCCTGAACACCGATACCCAGCACATGG
This sequence comes from Gemmatimonadales bacterium, assembly GCA_035710265.1. Classification (GTDB taxonomy): domain Bacteria; phylum Gemmatimonadota; class Gemmatimonadetes; order Gemmatimonadales; family GWC2-71-9; genus 20CM-2-65-7. The sequence continues at coordinate 1,574 of DASTDR010000247.1, forward strand.
GCTACGTGCTGCGCGAGAGTGAGCGCGATGCGCCCGATGGATTGAAGCGGGCCCTGCTCAATTCCAATCGCCTGCAGGATTTGCTGCTTGCCGAGATGCGGCCCGGGCGCACGGGCAACGAGGTCCTGACCAGCACGCTCTCTGCGATGCGCGCGGCCGGGATTAACGGCACCGTCTATACCCATCCCATCGGCGACCGCGGCCACGGCGCCGGACCGCTCATCGGTCTATGGGACCATCAGGAAGGCGTCCCGGGCCGCGGTGACGTCCCACTGCTGCCGGGCACCTGGTTCTCGATCGAGCTGCAGGCCACGACTCCCGTGGCGGAATGGGGTGGCCAGCTCCTGCGCTCGGCGCAAGAAGAAGATGCCGAGCTCGGCACCGACGGGGCGATGCGCTGGATTCTGCGGCGCCAGACCAGCTTCCATCTGGTTCGATAGCGTGGCTTCGCTCGTTGCTTCACACCCTAAAGGGTGTGCTCGGCGAAGCGCTGTCCTTAAGGACAGTGCAGGCCGAGCCCGCCCTTGAGTGGGATGATCTGCAAGCTGTGTGGTTCCTCAGACCTGAGACTGTTCTACACTCAGGGCGATCAACGCCAGTTCAAGTACTACCGGTGTCCGAAGTGCCGGCTCGTCGTCTATGACACCCAAACCGGCGTCAGTCAGGAGAAGTACATCCTCACGCGCGGGGATCCGCGCGCGGATACGCGGCAGAACCGCGGGCATCGTCAGACGTATGCGTT
>DASTDR010000248.1:0-10268 GCA_035710265.1 Gemmatimonadales bacterium
TCGACGATGAGCGGCTGGCTCCGCTCGTTGCGCCGGCACCGCAGGCGCGTCAAACGCGTTGGCTCAAGCCCGCGATCTATGTCGCGTGCGCGCTGGGTGGCGCGGTGCTCGTCGCCGCGCTCTCTGCCATCATCAGCTCGGGCGACGCGTCGGGCACGTTTCGCGGCACGGCGGCAAACGGCTCCAGCGTGGAGCCGGGTTCCGTCGCAAATGCAATGGCTATGCTCGACCGGCGCGCCGACACGTTGGCGCTCGCGATCTCCGCATTCGAAGATCGCGCGCGGATGTTCGAGGCGAAGCAGATGACCTGCGCGGGTTTGCAGCGGGGATTGCAGCAGATGGAAGACAGCTGGTTGGTCTACAACATCGCGCGGCGCGAGACGCTGGCCCCCTTTGACGGAGCACGCGAAGAGCGTGACCGAAACCTGTACGCGGACGTGCGCAGCGTAGAGCGCCGGTTCGAGCGTTCCGGCTGCCCACGGCCCTGATATGCGAACCCACCCACGACTGGCACTCCTGATCGTCGGCGGTCTCGCGGTCCCGGCGCCGCTGCCGGCGCAAGCACCGAAGCCGCTCGACAAGATCGAAATCGTTCGTCTGCTCACAAACCCTCTGTTTGCGCAGGCCGAGGTCGCGGAAGTCGTCCGCCGCAGCTGCGTTTCGTTCCGTCCCACGGAGCGGGACTGGACGGACCTGCGGAACGCCGGCGCGAGCGGTGAAGTCATCGCCAGCGTGGCGGCGTGTACGTCGCGCCGCGCGGAGCCTGCACCGGCCCCGCCGGCCCCACCGCCAGCCCCGATCACGGCGGTGGCGGTGACGCCGGAGATCTTGGCGAGAGTGGGGACACCCTCCCTGGCGCGGGTGTTCGTGCATCGTGGCGGTGTGCCTCAGCGACGGGTCGCCGTGACGCTGCGCGGCAGCACCGCTATCGGTTTCCAACGGGATGCGCTGGCCACGACGGACGACAGCGGCATGGCGGTGTTCCCGCTGCCGCCCGTCGGTCAGCCGGGCGTGCATCGATTCGACGTAGTCGCAAGCGGCAACTCGACGTTTGCCGGGCGGCCCGCCATCAACCTCGTCGTCCGCTCGGGCGAGCCTGGGCGTCTCCGGGTGACGCCGGATTTCATCGCGTCGGTGGAAAACGGGGCCACCATCCTGGCGACCGTCACCGATTCGCTCGGCAACCCGTTGCCTCGTGAGCCGGTCGAGCTGAGTTCCGGTGTGGGACCCGCCCAGTCGGTGCCGACGGATTCTATGGGGCGGGCATCGTTCACGATGGCGCCGAGCGCCCTGCCGCGCGGGGGGGCACTGCAGCTCCGCGTGCGCAAGCTGGCTGCGGTCGAGGTTCCGGTCGCGGACGTGGCCGGACTCTCGGGAGTCCTGACAGGCTTCGTCGGGCCGGCCAGTCGACGCGGCCGCGTCGGCAGCGCATGGAGCGAGCCGGTGTTGTTCCGCGCCCGAACGGTGCAAGGCACCGTGCCTACCGGTCGCGTCGTGCGGTTCCGCGCTGTCAATGCGCGCGTGAAACCGGATTCCGCCGTACTCGATTCGACGGGCACCGTGGCGCTGGAGCTCGGGCTGGGCGCCCGAGTGGGCGACGTGCTTGTTTTTGCCAGCATCGATTCGGTCGAGAAGCTGTTGACGCTGCACGCCGATCCCGGACCGATCGCCACGCTCGTGGTCGACTACCTCGGAGAGACGACCACCGGACGCGAAATCTCGGTGCGTGTCGCGCGGCCGTTCGTGCTGCGGGTGACCGCCCGCGATCTGTACGGCAACGAAACGTCCATCGAGCCGCTGGCGCAGCTGCTGCGCTCCGGCCGTACCCAGCAGGCGAGCCGGCAGCCAAATGAACTCGAGATCGTGAGCCTCGATTTCAACGACGACGCCGTGCTCGTGACGCTCAAGGCCCCCAAGATGCAGACCTACGAGTTCACGATCGGCAGCGGGATCACGGCGACCGTGCGCGTCAGGGCCCTGCTGATGTAGCGCAGTTTCGATCCGGCCGGCGGCGATTGGGTTGGTGCCCAGCGTCCCGCCGCCATAGGCTGCGGTCGTGCTCGCGCGCGTCCGCTCTGCAGCCGTTCTCGGAATCGATGCCTATCTCGTAGAAGTCGAAACCGACATCGCGAACGGCTTGCCCACCTTCGTCACGGTCGGCCTGCCGCAAGGCGCGGTGAGGGAAGGTCGTGACCGGGTCTCCGCGGCGCTCGCAAACACCGGCTATACCTTCCCGCTGCGCCGTGTCACCATCAACCTCGCGCCCGCGGATGTCCCCAAGACCGGCTCGGCGTTCGATCTTCCGATCGCGCTCGGCATTCTCGCGGCCACCGAACAGATCGCGGGCGAACGCCTGCCGAGAATCGCGGTGCTCGGCGAGCTGGGGCTCGAGGGCGCGATCCGGCCGGTGCGCGGCGCATTGCCCGTGGCGCTCGCGGCGCGGAGCGCGGGGGTCGATGCGCTGATCCTGCCACGCGAGAATCTGGCCGAGGCCGGGGTGGTGAGCGGCTTGCGCGTGCTCGGTGCCGGCTCGCTGGCGGAGATCGCGGATTACCTGGACGGGCGCGCCGAGTTGCCGGGTGCGTCGATCGACGTGCCACGCCTGTTTGCCGAGCGCGCGCAGGACGACGTCGACTTCGCTGAAGTGAAGGGTCAGGCGCACGCAAAGCGCGCGCTCGAGGTTGCCGCTGCCGGCGGCCACAACATCCTGATGGTCGGGTCGCCCGGCTCGGGCAAGACGATGCTCGCCCGCCGTTTGCCCACCATTCTCCCCAGGATGAGTCTCGACGAAGCGCTCGAGACCACCAAGATCCACTCGGTTGCGGGAACCCTGCCGCTGGGAGAATCGCTCGTCGCGCGCCGGCCGTTTCGCGCGCCGCATCATACGATTTCGGATGCCGGGCTGATCGGGGGCGGCTCATACCCGCGGCCGGGGGAGGTCAGCCTGGCGCACGGCGGCGTCCTGTTCCTGGACGAGCTGCCCGAGTTCCGCAAGAACGTGCTGGAGGTGTTGCGCCAGCCGATGGAAGACGGCGTCGTGACGATCGCCCGCGCCGCGATGAGCTTAACGTATCCCGCACGTTTCATGATGGCGGCCGCGATGAATCCGTGTCCGTGCGGCTGGTTCGGAGATCCGCAGCACACCTGCGCCTGCGGTATCCTGGTCGTGCAACGCTATCTCGCGCGAGTGAGCGGCCCGCTGCTGGACCGGATCGATATCCACCTGGAAGTGCCGGCGGTGAAGTACAAGGCATTGGTGGGAGAGGGCGGAGGCGAATCAAGCGATGCGATGCGCGAGCGGGTGGATCGTGCCCGATCGGTGCAACGCGAGCGATTCGCGGGGCGGCCCGGAATCCACGCCAACGCGCACATGGCACCGCGCGATATTCGCGCGCACTGTCGCGTGTCGGAGAGCGCTGACGCGCTGCTCAAGACGGCGATCACGCGTCTCGGGCTATCGGCGCGCGCCTATCACCGGATCCTCAAGATTGCGCGCACCATCGCGGATCTGAGCGGCGCAGCGGCACTCGAGCCCCATCATGTACGCGAAGCCATCCAATACCGCAGCCTGGATCGCCGGCGGGTGGCGTGAGCTATTTCCAGCTCAGGACATCGGCGTCTTCGTCGCTCCCTCCCGGCTGCCCATCCCGGCCCAACGAGAACAGATCGTACGCGGCCGGGTTGGACTCCCCCGGGCTCCGATAGACGTACGGGCGGCCCCACGGATCCACCGGGATCGTCTTCCGCAGGTAGGGTCCGCGCCAGTTCGGTGGCACCGGCTCGCGCGCGGGTGTTTCGTTCAACGCGGCGAGCCCCTGTTCGCTGGTGGGATAGCGGCCGTTGTCGAGACGGTAGCTGTCGAGCGCGAGCCCGAGCAGCTCGATCTGGGTGCGCGCGGTCGCGCCCTTCGCTTCGGAAACCCGGCCCAGGATGCGGGGGCCCACGAGAGCCGCGAGCATGCCCAGGACGATGATCACGACCAGGATCTCGATCAGGGTGAATCCACGCTGGCGCGAATCGCCGTTCATGCGGCCCTCCTAAAATGTCCGAAGGTTGATGCCATAGATCGCCTGCAGCATGGCGAGCGCCACGAATCCGACGAGAGCACCAAAGACGAGAATCAATGCGGGCTCCAGCAATGCGACCGCCGTGCGCACCGCGCGGCGCACCTCGCCGTCATAGGTCGCGGCGACGCGGAGGCAGAGCTCCTCGAGGCGCCCGCTCTCCTCACCTGCAGCGATCATTTGCAGGGCGAGCGGCGGCAGCGTCCCGCTGAGCGCCGGCGCGAGCGCGCTGCCTTCCGCGACGGCGGCCGCGGCGCGATCAATGCCCTCCTGCAGCACGAGATTGGTGCTGGCGTTGCGGGCGATCTTGAGCGCCGCCAGGGCCGGAACGCCGCTCTTGAGAAGCAGGCCGAAGGTGTGGGCGAACCCGGCGGCGGCGTACTTCCGCTCCAAATCGCCGACCCAGGGCCAACTCAGCCGCGCGCCGTGCAGCTGACGGCGTTTGATTGGATCGGCCGCCGACCGCCTGATCAAGTACGCGAGGATCGCCGCGGCCACGAGCCATGCCCACCACCCGGCCGTGAGGAGCCGGCTCGCGCCCAGAAGCAGCCGGGTGCTTGCCGGGAGGGATCCCCCGATGTCCGTGAGTATCTCCGCAAAGCGCGGGATGACGAAGCCCAGCATGACCACCGTGCCGATACACGCGACCAGGGCCATCAGCGCTGGGTAGAGGAGGGCGGCGCGCACCTGTGAGCGCAATTCCGTTGTCTCGTCGAGGTGATCAGCCAGACGCTCAAACACCACCTCCAGAGCGCCGCTCGCTTCTCCGGCCGACACCATCGCTACGAAGAGCGGATCGAAATAGCGGGAATGGTGACTCAGCGCTTCGGCGAAACTAACTCCGCGTTGCACGGACCGGCGCACATCCCGCAGTGTTTGAGCCAGGCCCGCATGTCCCGCCTGCGCGGCGGTGAACGCGAGGACGCGGTCGAGCGGCACGCCGGCGCCCAGCAGTGTTGCGGCAGTTCGCGTCCAGAGCGCTACGGCGGCGCGGCGCGACAGTCGTCCGGCGCGCGCGGGCGCCGGCGCCACGACCGCCTCGTCGACGGCCACCGGAAACAGTTGTTGCCGGCGCAGCTCCGCCACGGCACCGTCCCGGGATGTGGCCTGCAGCACGCCGTTCACGAGTTGACCAGCGGCGGTTGCCGCGCGGTAGTGGTAGCGGGCGATCATGTGACCGGGAAGGACTCAGGGAGTTCGTCGCCCGTCACGCGCAATACCTCCTCAAGCGTCGTGACTCCCGCGCACGCCTTGGCCCAGCCCGCGGCGCGTAACGACTCCAGGCCTTGGGCGGCGGCGATGGCGCGCAGCTCACCGAGCGGCGCCCGATCCACGATCTTCGCACGGAGCTCGTCGCTCAACGACATCAGCTCGTACAGCCCGGTGCGCCCGCGATACCCGGTGCCGCCGCACGCTTCACAGCCCGGGCCCTGCCGGAACTGGCGCCTTGGGATGTCCGGCGTGGCGCCGCCGGGCGCCGCCTGCGTGACGATTTCCGCGGCTGGGTGAATCACCGTGCCGCAGGAGTCGCACACGACACGAACGAGGCGCTGGGCGACCACGCCGAGCAGCGTCGCCGTGATGAGATAGGGTTCGATGCCCATGTCCATCATCCGCGTGATGCCGCTCGGCGCGTCGTTGGTGTGGAGCGTGGACAGGACGAGATGGCCGGTCAGCGCAGCCTGAATCGCGATCTCGGCGGTTTCCCGATCACGCATTTCGCCCACCATGATGATGTCGGGATCGTGCCGGAGGATCGATCGTAAGGCGCTGCCGAACGTGAGCCCGATTTTGGGGTTCACGGGGATCTGGGTGGCGCCCGCGATCTGGTATTCGACCGGATCTTCGACGGTGACGATCTTGACGCCGACCCGATTGAGGCGTTGCAGCGCCCCGTACAGCGTGGTCGTTTTCCCGGATCCGGTCGGACCCGTCACCAGCACGATGCCGTGCGGCTGTGCGATCAGCCGCTCGAAGCCGGCGAGGGCGCGCGCCGGCATGCCGAGCTCGGCCAGGTCGCGAACCCCGGCCGCACGGTCGAGAATCCGCAAGACGACGCTCTCCCCGTGCAGCGTCGGGGTAATCGCGACCCGCATGTCGAGCTCTCGGTCGGACAGGCGCAAGCGGATGCGTCCGTCCTGCGCCAGGCGGCGCTCGGCGATGTTCAAGCCGGCCATGATTTTGACGCGGCTGATCACCGCCGCCTGATACTGACGCGGCGGATGGGAGATTTCCTGCAGCACGCCGTCCACGCGATAGCGCACGCGGAGTCCATCCGCGGTCGGCTCGAGGTGGATGTCGCTGGCCCGGGCGCGCAACGCCTCGACGATCAAGACATTCACGAGCTTGATGACCGGCGCCTGGCTTGCGAGTGCCTGGAGGTCGTCGATGGTTTCCTCTTCCTCATTGAGCACGGTCAGCTCGCCGCTGCGCAGGTCGCTGGCGGCCTCCGCGACGCTCAACGGGCCTTGCGCCTGGGCCGACAGGATCGCCGCCTGCAGCTCGGCCGCCGGGACCGCGGCGATCCGCACAGGCCGCTCGTAGGTCCAGCACAGCTCGTCGAGCGTGGTTGGGTCGAGCGGCTCGCCTGCCGCGACGAGGAGCTCGCCGCTGTCCATCAGCGAGAGCGGCAACAGGCAGTGCTCCTCGAGGTACTTGGGCGAGAGCCGCCGCGCGAGCGCGCCGGCGGCTGCGGCGCGCAGGTCCGCACTGGCGAGCCCCTGGGTCACCTGCTTGAGAGGGAGGGGGAGGGGAAGCGGAAGTGTCATGGCGGGCTCATGGCTTGCGGAGCGCCGGGATGGTATCGATCGGCAGCCGCCGCATGTGCTCGAGGCGCTCGCGCTCCTGGCGGAGCAGGGAATCTGCCTGGGCGTCATTCATGACAACGAACGGCGTGAGGAAGATGGCGATTTCGGTACGCGCCCGGCCGGCGGTGCGACTCTTGAACAGCAGGCCGATCAGCGGGATGTCCTTCAGAATCGGTACTCCCGCGTCGGTCACCTGTTCGGTTTCTCCGATGAGCCCGCCGATCACGATCGTGTGCGCGTCCTTGACGATCGCTGATGTTTCGGCCTCGCGCGTCGTGATGATCGGCGCGTTCTGTGCCGCCGCCATCGTCTGTTCCGAGAGCGCGCTGGCCTCCTGCAGCAGGCGCAACGTGACATAGCCGTCGCTGTTGATCGTCGGAATCACGGTGAGCTGCGTGCCGACATTGCGGTACTGGATCACGCGATCGAGAACGGCATTGAACCCGGAGAGCGTGGATTGCGTGAACGGGACTTCGCTGCCGACCATGATCCGGGCCTCCTCATTGTTCAGCGCGAGGATGCGCGGTGTCGAGAGTACACGGACGTCAGTCCTGGACGCGACCGCCCGAAGTACGGCCCGCACGTCGAGACCCGCGAGCTGAATCACGCGCAGTCCCAACCCCTGCAGCGTGTTGAAGGTGCTATCGCCGAACTCCGGAGTTCCCACGCCGACGGTCACGCCGACCGTGCTGTCACCCGGAATGCCGCGGCGAGTATAGAGCTGCCAGTTGATCCCGTATTGGTTCGCCCCGTCGAGGGTGACCTCGGCGATCAGAACCTCGAGCAGCACCTGGGGTGGTCGGACGTCGAGCTGGCTGATCGTTTCCTGCAGTACCGAAAAATTCGGCGGCGCCGTACGAATCACCAGCGCGTTCGTCGCCGCATCGGGAATGATGGTCGTCCGGCCGACAAGCCCCTCTCCCTCGGAGCTGCGTCCACTATCCGTGACGGAGGGTGCCGCAGTCAGCGTCGAGGGGAATCCCGTCTCCTGGCGGCGCTGCTCGAGCGATTGGAGCTCCCGGCGCCGCAACCCGCGCAACTCGCTCGAAAGACTCCGACCTTCCAGTTCCTGAACGCGAGCCCGCACCGGGGGGGTGCCGACCGTGGCACCGAACAGCTGCCCGAGGGTGGCGGCGAGCTCCGTGGCGCTGGCGTGCTTCAGCGGGTAGACGTAGGTGTGGAGCCCTGCTTCACCGCCCGTTTTCACGTCGAGTTCCCGCAGCAGCTCGAGATAGCGGGCGACCCGGCTGCCCCGATCGGTGATCAGCACCGAGTTCGAACGCGGCACGATCTCGAGGCGCGCGTGCGGCCCGGCGACTGCCTTCAGCAGCGACAGCGCTTCCTCGGCGCGGATGAACGCGAGCGGCACGATTTGCGTGATCAAACCGAGCGGCGCCGGACTGGGCAGGTCTTTTCCCACCCCGACCGGTCCCGTGGCCGGCCGCTGGGCGTCCGGCATCACTTGCGCGACCGGCCCGGTTTGAACCAGCACAAGCCCCTGACTCTCGAGCACGGCTTCGAGCACGCCGGCGACCGCGCCCGCGGGCACCGGGTCCGGAGTCTGGAACGTGATGCGCCGGCTCGGCACATCGGTGAGCACGACATTCACGTGCAGCACCGCGGCGAGCGTCCGAATCACGTCACTCAGCTCCGCGTCGACGTAGTTGATCCGGATCGGCTCCCCTTGTTGCGCCGGTGCAGGACGAGGCAGCGCGATCAGCAGGGCAACGAGGACTGTCAGACGTTTCACCGGGGCCTCCGGACGCGTCGTAAGTGGACAACGAAGGCCGGCGCTCCGGAGAGCGGCGCCAGGGTCACGCTCGAATCCGTCATCGCGACCAGCCTGGCATCGCGAACCTGCTGGCCTACCCGATAGATCTCAGCGCCCGGGACGCGTGGGTCGGCGTCGATCAGTGCGAGCGGGTCTGCGGCGGCCAGTGTGACGCCGTAGAGGACGATCGGCGCGGGAGCCGGAACGCTCACGGGTGGCTCGAAGCCCCGCGGCAGAAAGCGGCGCTGGGGCGGGCGCCGGCTCGCGGCAAAGAGGTTCGTCGCGACGATCTCCGTTCCGCTCTCGAGCACCGGGAGGGCCGCCAGCGGTTGCGGCTGCGGGATGATCGCCAGGCTCGTCGCGGGGTGTGCCGGAGGCACCACGCGAAACGCGAGCGCGGCAAGCGCGAGCCCAGCGGCGGCCGGCCACAGCAGACGCGTCGCGTTCATGAGGTCGCTCCTCGCGGCGCCGGCGGCGTGGGCGTGCGATACAGTCCGTGTAAACGCACGGTCCAGATCAAAGTCTGGCGTCCATCCTGCCCATCGGTGGCGGCGTTCACCGCCAGCTCGTCGATGACCAGCAACACCTGGCTGACCTGGATGCGAAGCAGGAAATCCACCAAGCCGGTGATGTCGCTCTGACCCTGGAGCTGCGCCGGGATCGCCAGCAGTCCGCCCCGATCGGGACGCGGCTGAGCGGCGACATCCACGCGATCGAGCTGAACGCCATGCTCTTCGGCGAACCGCTGCAGCAGCCCCTGCAGCCCGGACGCCGCGAGCGCCGGGGTTGTCCCCGTGACGAGACGCGCCACTTCGGCGCCCACCGCCAGCCGTTGGGTGTCCCGCACGCTTCGGAGTTGGTCGGTACCGTCAGCAAGACCGGCCAGGCGCGCCCATTGGTCCCGAGTGGTGGCGTACACCGCTTCGCGCGCCGCCCAGTGCCGCGCGAGCGGCATGGCGACGCCGGTCAGCACCAGCAATGTCCCGCCCACGCCGGCGCCGGCCAAAACAAACCGCCGCTCGCGCGCGCTAACGCGCCGCAGCGAATCGGAAAGCCAGTGCAAAAGTTTCATAGGTTCGAGATCCGAGTGTGACGCGAGTCGTAGCCGTCAGAAACCGCACGTCGGCGAATTCCGGAGCGCCGCCCAGCTCTGCCAGCACGCGGGCGGCGTTCGGGGCGTAACCATCGATCTGCCAGTCGGCGCCGGCGAACCGCAGCGAGCGGACATAGGCCTCCGGCGGCAGCCGCCGGGTGAGCGCCGCGAGCACGCGCAGCGGTTCGGGCCGATCGAGCGTGACGGCGCGAATCGTCTGTGCTTCCTGCTGGACGGACTGAATCTCCGATTGAATCGCGAGCGCCGGCGCCGCGCGCTCGCGCAACGCAGCCAGGTCGTTTTGGAGCTTCGTCAGGGCACGGTTCCGCCACCCATCGGCAGAGCCCAGCGCCAGGATCAGCGCCGCGGCGCAGGCCACGATCGCGATCGCTAACTCGCGACGCTTCCGCCGGCCGATCCGCGTCGCCAAATCCGCGGTGGCAAGCGAATGGTCGGCTCGCGACGGCCGGCCGAGCGCCAGCGCGGCGCCCAGGGCGGGGAGAAACTGCGGCGACACGCCGGTAACCGCGGGC